>NZ_JAOYTG010000006.1:0-197602 GCF_025847175.2 Paeniglutamicibacter sp. ZC-3
CGCTGCCTTCCGGTTATCCGGAAGGCAGCGCCCGCTTCTATTCCCCGATTGGGGAAGGACCAGCTAGACCGCTGCAGGCTCGGTCACGGCCATGGCCGGAACCGCCAGCGGGTGCGTGCCGGCCATGGTTTCAAGGACGCGGACCACTTGGCAGGAGTAACCGAACTCGTTGTCGTACCAGACGTAGACAACGGCGTTCTTGCCGGTGGCGATGGTTGCCAGGCCGTCGACGATGCCGGCGCGGCGCGAGCCGACGAAGTCGGAGGAGACGACCTCGGGTGAATCGATGAAGTCGATCTGCTTGTGCAGCTCGGCTCCCAGGGATGCCTCGCGCAGGTAGGTGTTGAGCTCTTCCTTGGTCGTCTCCGTCTCAAGGTTGAGGTTCAGGATCGCCATCGAGACATCGGGGGTGGGAACGCGGATGGCGTTGCCAGTCAGCTTACCCTCGAGCTCCGGAAGGGCCTTGGCCACGGCCTTGGCTGCACCGGTCTCGGTGATGACCATGTTCAGCGCCGCCGAACGGCCGCGACGCTCGCCCTTGTGGAAGTTGTCAATGAGGTTCTGGTCGTTGGTGAACGAGTGGACCGTCTCGACGTGGCCGTGGATGACGCCGAAGCGGTCGTTCAGGGCCTTGAGCACCGGGGTGATCGCATTGGTGGTGCACGATGCGGCGGTGACGATCTTGTCCTCGGCGGTGATGTCCTTGTGGTTGATGCCGTGGACGATGTTCTTCAGGTTGCCCTTGCCCGGTGCGGTCAGCAGTACGCGGGAAACGCCTTTGGCCTGCAGGTGCTGGGAGAGGCCTGCCTCGTCGCGCCAGCGACCGGTGTTGTCCACCACGATGGCGTTGTCGATGCCGAATTCGGTGTAGTCGACGGTGGTCGGGTCATTCGAGTAGATGACCTGGATCAGGGTTCCGTTGGCGAGGATGGTGTTGTTCTCCTCATCCACGGTGATCGAGCCGTCGAACGGACCGTGGACGGAGTCGCGGCGCAGCAGCGAGGCGCGCTTGACGATGTCGTCGTCCGAGCCCTTGCGGACAACGATGGCGCGCAGGCGCAACCCGTAGCCGCCGCGTTCGATGAGGATGCGGGCCAGCAGACGGCCGATGCGGCCAAAACCGTAGAGGACCACGTCGGTGGGCTCGGCGTCGGTGGCGCCGGACTTGCCGACCTTCTCGCCCAGTTCCTCGGTGAGGAAAGCGGTGAGATCGGTGGAGCCGGATTCGGTGAACTTCTTGTTCAGGCGTCCCAGATCGATGGCGACGGCCCCGAGGTCCAGCGTTTCGATGGCCTGCAGCAGCGGCATGGTCTGCTCAAGGGGCAGCTCCTCGCCTTCGATGCGGCGGACCACGCGGTGTGCCTTGAGGATGTTGATGGCCGACTGGTTGATCAGCTTGCGGCCATAAATGGAGGTCACCACGTTGTTGTTGCGGTACAGGCGCCCGATCAACGGGATCATGGCCTCGGCGAGCTCTTCGCGCCCGCTCCATTCCTGTAGGGCTTCGACAGACTGCTGGGTCACTGAAAATCCTTCCAAATCAGCCGGCTGGCGATCCTCAAGCCGGTTGTTACCGTAAAAGCACCTTTGCAGAAACGGTTGTTCAGGGGGTAGCAGGATCATTCCCCCGTGGAGCACTAGGGCCCGAAACCATTCTAGTATGCCTGCGCGGAGATCCACGGTGCGGGTCGGTGAGGTCTCTCACACCTACTGGCTCTTCGGGGTCTCGGACGCCGGGGTGCGTCCTGGGCTCCGGTACGGAGTCGCCTTCGTGGCCCATGGATCAACGCCGTGCTCGAGCCAAACCAAGGTCTGCTGCCAGAACGTGGACTTGTGCATGTCGTGAAAAAGCCCGAAGTGCCCGATGCCCTTCTGGCCGTAGGCTCCCGGTTCCAGGAAACGTGTGGTGGACGGCGCGTGCGGTGTGTAGGCCAGGGTGCGGGCGATCGCCGGCGCGGAGGCGTACGGGTCGTCGGTGGTGGCGACCGCGAGGATGGGTGCCTGTAATCCACGTTGGGAGGCGCGGAGTCTATTGCGCAAGGCGGGCGGTGCATTCAACGTGAAGTCCTTGCGGCCGCGTGCCCAGTCCAGTGCGACTCCCCGGGGCAGGTCCTCGAGCCATCCGCTGCGCTTGCCCGGGAAGAATCCGCTGGCCAATGTCAACATCGGCATGACCAGGTGCCATCGGGCGATGAATCGTGCGCGGTGGCCCGTCGCGTAGTCACGCCAGTGTGCATGCTGCGCACCGACGGTCAGGATGCGGGTGAGGTGGCGGGATTCGGGCGCAAGCCCGACGCCGAACCCGCCAAAGCTGTGGCCCACGAAGTGCAGGGGCAGATGCACGTGGTGGTTCCGGGCCCAGCCGAGGACCGCATCGATGTCATAAAGGCCCCAGTCATGCCATCGCGCCCGGAATCCGCGCAGCGACCCGGGTGCGGAGGCGCCGATCCCGCGGTAGTCGAAGGTGATGGCGCTGAAGCCGTGCTCCGCCAGAAAGGCGGCGTAGCGGCGGTAGTATCGCGCCGTCACGCCGGTAGCGCAGGCAATGACCACGATGCCCTTGACCGGAACCGTGTCCGAGGTGTCGGGGGCCCGTCCGTTCGGTTCAAATACGTGTCCGTACAGGATCTGCCCGTCGCTGCACGAGACTTCGATGGGGGTGGCCGGCGGCGCGATTCGTTTATCGCTTTGTACTATCGCGGGGTCCATGGTTCCTGTGGCGAATCATCGGAACCGTCGGCCGCCTCATGCGGGTGGCCGGGTGGTTGGTGCGGGAAACCTGCAAGGGGGTCCTTGTCCTGGCCTTGGGCCGACTCAAGGACCTGGCGTTTTTGTTCCTCCCGTGCCTGTTGGGCGGCCGTGCCGGAGGGTTGGTAGAAGGCGTTCAGGGCATCGAAAAATCCCGAGGCTCCGTCACCCCCGCCTTCGGTGGGAAAGGTGAACTTGGAGGCAGCCCACAGCAAACCGATGCACAGCACCGGTATCCCGATCAGCCAGAATAGCCACTCCATGCCTTGAGTCTAATGCTGTGGCAGGGGTGCCGGGGCGAGGCGTGTGCTCCGGCACCCCTGGGGTGTTCAGGCGACAAGTACGGTATCTGCCGACACCGGCGATTTCCGGATCTCGTCCAGACCTTCCACCTGGGCGGCTTCGGCCACCTTGGCCATCGGGATGTCGTGTTCCAGGGCGGCCGCCACGATGGCGTCGAGCGCTTCGATTCGTTCGTTCAGGAGAATGCGGGCGGAGGCCACGTCTTCTGCGGCGGCACGAATCAAGTCCAGTTGATGCACGGTGTTGTCCTTTCGTACGCGTCGAGTTTTGCAGGAGACAGTCTAGTCAGGCGTCGTCCGCTGCTCAACCGAAACTTGCAGGTTGTGGATGCCCTGGGTTCGGCGCCTGTGCGTGGAAGTGGTCCGGGTAGCAGGCTGCACGAGGGCCGGCAGCGTGGCGGTCGCCCTCGGGTTGGTCAAATGCGTGCGCGCGGCCGATCCTTGATGCCAAGCTCGGTGCAGTTGTTGAGCCTGGCTTCCCACGGGTCGCCCGGGAGGCACGGGATTGTGGTGGACGGGATGGCCGATACGCCGGGTTTTGTGTCGCGGTCGGTTACCCGAATCGCGGTGACGATCATCTATCTAGGAGTGCCGTTGCCGACACCCTCGAGCGGTCCACCCGACTACATTGAGCGAACAACCCAGTAGTCTGTCTGACCTTGCTCCGGGTGGGGTTTACCTAGCCGCTCCGGTCACCCGGAGCGCTGGTGGTCTCTTACACCACCGTTTCACCCTTACCCGCACGAATGCGGGCGGTCTATTCTCTGTGGCACTGGCCTGCGGGTTTCCCCGAGTGGGCGTTACCCACCACCCTGTTCTGTGGAGCCCGGACGTTCCTCGGGCCACTTGCGTGGCACGCGATCGTCTGGCCATCCCGTCCAGCATTCAAGTCTAGTCGCTTTTGCACTGCTCTCCGCACCAGAGAGGCGGCAAACTCCCATCTGGTGGTTGGCGGCGTCAACGAATCAGGAACTGGGGCGACGGAAGACTAGGCTTGACCGGTGTTGATTTTGCTTCCGCCCTCCGAGGGCAAAGAACCCGCCGGCAACGGCGACCCCTTTGATCCCGATGCCCTTCAGTTCCCGGAGCTGAAGCCGCATCGCCACCAGCTGTTGGCTGCCCTGGCCGAGGTTTCCCGTGCCGATGACGCGCTCGAGGTGCTCGGCGTGGGCAAGTCGCTGGTCGCCGAAGTCACGCGCAACATCGAATTGCACACGGAACCCGCGGCTGCCGCACACACCGTATACACCGGCGTGCTTTTTGAGGCGCTGGGCTATGAACGACTGGACGCCGCGGCGCGTGAGCGAGCTGATGCGAGCATCCTGGTGATCTCCGCGCTCTGGGGAGCCGTGGGTTTTGCCGACCGGATCCCGGCGTACAGGTTGTCCATGTCGGTGAAGCTGCCCGAGATCGGCAAGCTTGCCGGTTGGTGGAAGCCGAAGCTGACGCCGGTCCTCAACGCGCGGGCCGGCGACGACTTGGTTGTTGATTGCCGTTCCAGCACTTATGCCGCGGCGTGGGTGCCGCCGGCTTCAAACTCCGTGAGCGTCTCGGTGTTCCAGTTGCGCGGGGGCGTGCGCAAGGTTGTTTCGCACTTCGCCAAGCACACCCGTGGCGAACTGGCATCGCATCTGCTCACCCGAGGGGCCGAGGTCGCGACGCCTACGGAATTGCTGGAGGCCGCACGCGAACGCTGGGAAGCCGAGCTGGTGCCCGGCACCTCACGCAAGGCGCACCAGCTAAACATCATCCTGCCGGAGGACCACGCCTTCAGGGCCGTCGGAAACTAGCTTGCGGGATTGGAACTTGCCGCGTCGGGTTCGGCGATGTCGGGTCCATCGGTCCCCGCTATATCGGCAACCAGCTCGTTTTCAAACCCGGCCGGATGCTCCAGATAGGACGCGTAGCGTGCCGGGCCACCCGCATACGGGTGTGCCTCGGCAAAGAGCAAGACAAAGCCGCGGGACTGGGCCTGCCAAGTGAGTGCGTCGACCCTTCGGCGCGATCCGGCTGAGCCGGCCAGGTGGTTGACGCCTGGTGCCTTCCTTCGATGGGGCTCGTCGAGCACATAGGGGCCCGATTCCAGCACAATGTAGTCATGCGCCCCGACGTAGCTGGTTCCGCCCTTCCAGCAAACCCCAGCCGTGTAGCCAAGTTCCTCGAACAGCCGGCCGAGAGTGCCCCGGGACGCGGCCATGTCGCGGACCCGGATCTATGTGTGGTGCAGCCGCCCGGAACCCGGCGCACTCTCACGGACATGGGCCGCGGGGTGGCCTATGCTCCCCATTCTTCACTGCGCACCAGGATGGCTCCGGTGTCGGGGCAGAAGACCAGCTCATCGGCCGGCGCAGCCTTGATTTCCCCCAGGTCGCCCGCGGACAGAGCAATGCCGCTGGCCTCGGAGGTGCCGTGGAAGAGGCGGGCCGCGCCGATGCCGTTGCGGGTGCGCAACCTCTCGTAGATGGCGATGAGTGCTTCATCGAAGGTGGCCACCAGCCTGGCGCGGGCGTCCCGGGATTCGGCAAGCTGGTCCTGCAGCAAGGCAACGGCGGCATCGCGGCGCGCCAGGTGCTTCGCGTGCTCGTCGGCTCGGGTGGCAGTACGGGCCTGCGCCTCCGCGGCCCGCTCCTGCACCTCCTCGAGAGCCGACATGAGCTCAAGCTCGGTGTCTTCAAGGTCGTTTCGACGGACGGTGAGCGAGTCGATTTCGTGTGACAGCGCCATCAGGTCTTGGTGCGTACCGGCGCCGGCATCGATGCGCTTCTGGTCCTTGCCGATGTGGGCCACGACCTTTTCCACGGCCAACTCGGATTCCTTGAGTGCTGCCGCTGCGGCGTCGACCTCGATCTGCACCTCGTCCTGTGCGGCTCGGGCCTCCTCGAGGGCAACCTGGGCCGCGGCAAGTTGTGCATCCGCGGTGGCCTCGGCGATCTGGCGGGTGAGCTTGGTGGCCTGCGAATCGAGCGCTGCCACGTCCAAGAGTCGAAGCTGTTCCGCCGGTGCTGCCTTTGCCATGGTGTCCTCCGCTGTGCGCGCCGTGGCGCTGCCGTTCCTGGTATGCCTGGGCGATCAGAGATCGCCTAGGCACAACCCTAGTCAGTCGGGGAACTTCGTGGTGATTGTGACCCGCCGGAATCTGTCGATGGCGAGGCTGGCACCGCCCGGGCACGGCCGGGAAGCCAAAGGGGGCGGCAGGCGGCACGGCATCGCAGGAGGCTCGCCTTTTAGCGGGAGTGGAGTTTCAGGCGGCTGCGGCTTCGGGATGGAAGACCCAGTTCCGCCTGGGTCTTTGGAGCGGGTCGCGCGATGCGGGAAGGACGACGTGTGGAATGCCGGCTACGACCCGGATGCCGAAGTGACCCGCGTGGAAGGCGGTGTGGCACCGGATGCATAGCAACAAACCGTTACTGACTTCTGTCTTTCCGCCTTCGGAGAATGACTTGAGGTGGTGGGCCTCGCAGCGATGGACGGGCATGGAACAGCCGGGGTTGGCGCAGCCTCGGTCGCGGGCCGCGATGGCGCGCCTCTGGCCCTTGGTGAAGAAGCGTTTGCGTCGGCCCACATCCAGGGGCTGGCCCTCCCCACCCATGACCACTGGGGTGATCCCGGCGTTGCAGGCCAGGCGGCGGGCGGCGGCGGCGGAGATGTATTGCCCGTGGCTGGTGAACCCGGCGGTTTCCAGGGCCCCGGTGAGCGCGGCGTAGTCGATCATGACCAACAATTCGACGCGGGAGTTCAAAGGCATCCCGGGCTCCGCGGCTGCGGGGTCCATCCAGGAGCGCAGGGCCTCGAATAGTGCAGCAGAGAGGCGTTGGGCGCGGCGCCTGGCGTTGGCTTCGTCTCGGGTTTCGCCGGGGTATCGGTCGTGCTCGGGCAGGCCGTAGGGGTTGGCGCATGGCAGCGGCTTGCCGACATCGTTGAATCCGGCCCGGGGACGCTGCCCGGCGGGGACGTCGGGGTTGACGGCCCAGGCGGGAATCTCGGGGGCGTTTTCAGCGTCCTCGGCGCGCTCAATGGCTTCGGCGTCGTTTGCCGTGCCCGGGATTCCGGCCTCGTCAAGGAGTGCCGGCGGGGAGACGGTTTCCGGGGTGGCGGGAGTGCCGGAAGCGGTGCGGGGATTGTTCAGGTCCTCGGCCAGGGTGCAGAGCATTTCGTGGCCCTCGGCGTCGGTGGTGAGCTCCCAGATGTAGCCGGCAGGTTTGTGGCAGCGAAAGCGCAGCCCCTCGAACCGGGCCCTTGCGGCCTCCTGCCCCTCGACGCTGGTGTGCTCAAGGTCGATGGCCACCTGCTTCAGGAGCCTGCCGACCGCGGCCTCGTCGGCGGTGTGAAGGGTGCGGGCAACTTGCTTCTCCAGCGCGGCGCGGGTCTTCTCAGGGTCCGGTTGCGCCTCCAGGGACGGTTCCAAAGCGGCGAGCTTCGCCGCTGCGTTGGCCAGGACCTTGGGGTCGGAGGAGCCGCCAGCCAGCGCCCGGCCGAGGTGCGGGAAGGTCGGCGGCAGCGTGGTGCCGTCCGGGCCGTTGTGCTCCATGAGCCGGGCGTGGGTGCTGACGCGGTGGGCAGCCTGGAAATAGCTCAGGTGCAGTTGGTTCTTGAGGAACTCGGCGGTGTCGCGGTGCAGGGGCTTGCGGTCGGGGCCGGTCACTGCATCCGCCGGCAGGCCGCTGGTGCCGGCGACAAAACCGGCCGCGTCTTTCAGCACCTGGTTGGTTTCGGCCAGCGGCGCTTCGGTGAGGGTGTGGACCTCGGCGGCCTCGCAGGTGCCGGCGGCCAGGACCTGCCCGTAGGACCCGGTGCGGAAGAGGCATTCGGCCAGTTGCGCCAACGCGGCGGCCCGGACCGGGGAGCCGGCCGCGGAGGCGGCCCCCTGCTCCAACAGGCGGCGGGCGACCAGGTCAACGGCGGCCAACAGACGCAGCGGATCGACGGGGGTGCCGGGACCGGAAGATGCTCCGGTGCCGGTCCCCAAAGCCCCACCGAGTGCGGCGAGGGCCGAGTCGATGATGCCGGCCGGTGTGTCCATGGGATCCATGGTGCTCCCCGGACATCGGTGCCCGCCAGCGCCGGCATGGGTTCTGTGGATAACCCCCGCGGGCCGTCCAAGCGGGCACGAACGGCGCGGATGCAAAAGATGCGGTGCGCGCTCCCTGCCCGGGAAATCCGGGAGCGGTGAGCGCGCACCGCATCGAGGCAGGTGGGTGGGGTCGAGCGGTTACGGCGTGAGAATGAAGTCCCAGGGATCGGTGTTGATGGCCGAGACGCCGACCTCCACATCGTGTCCCAAATCGTGCAGGACGTTCTTCAGCGCGTCGGCGGCGGTGGGCAGCCACAGCCACTCGGAAGCGAAGTGGGAAACGTCGATGAGGTAGGGCTTGCCGTTCAATGCGGCTTCGCGGGCCTCGGATGCGGGGTGGTGGCGCAAATCGGCGGTCACGTAGACATCGGCCTCGGCGGCACGGACGGCATCGAAGAGCGAATCCCCCGCCCCTCCACACACGGCGACCTTGCGCACGATCCCTGCGCGGTCCCCGGCCACGCGCACTCCGCCGGCCACCGAGGGCATCGCGGAGAAGACGCGGGAGGCGAACTCGTGCAGCTGCAGCGGTTCGGGCAGCATGCCGACCCGGCCGATGCCTTCCTCGGGCAGCCCGTCCTTGGAGGGTGCCAGCGGCTGCGTCTGGGTCAGGCCAAAGATGTCGGCCAGCACGTCGGAGACCCCGCCGATGGCCGAGTCCGCGTTGGTGTGGGCGGTGACCAGCGCGCAGCCGGATTCGATGAGCAGGTGCACTGCCTCGCCCTTGAACCCGGTGGCGGCCACGGAGTTGACCGGGCGCAGCAGCAGCGGGTGGTGGGTGACCAGCAGGTCGGTGCCGCGGGAAACCGCGTCGGCCACCACCTCAAGGGTGGGATCGACGGCGAACATGATCCGCTTGACTTCGCGTTCGGGGCGCCCGACCACGGGTCCGACGGTGTCCCATTCCTCGGCCAGCGAAGCGGGCCAGAGTTCCTCGACGGCAATCAGCACCTGTCCGAGGGTGGGAGTGGACAGCATGGCTTCCATCTGGCCGGATGCCGGTTCTTCGGTCTCGGTGCCGAACCGGGCAGGCGCGGCGGTCGAGGCGTTCCCGGAAGCCACGGCCTGCCCCGCTGCGCCTGTGCCCGCCGCGGCGGAATCGAGGGGAGAATCGTTGCCGGGTGCGGTCGTGGGCATGCTCGACGGCGTCGATGCGGCCGCCACGGCGCCGGGGGCGGCGGGATTTGCCTCCGTATGGGCGGTGCCGGCGCTTTCCTGGTCGGCCGATCCCGGCCCGGAGACGATACGCATGCCGTGAGGCTGCTGCTTATTGCTCTGCATGCATCTACCGTATCCGGATCGGCCCCGAATGCCCTCATGTGCTGGCCGCATTTTGCGCCCGTGCCGTGAGCAGGGGGCGGCGGCATCGGACCCGCGGGAATGAATTGGCGGCGCCTGTGCTTGAGTGTAAGTGTGAATGATTTCTCAATTTCCAGCACACCGATCCGCTTTTCTGCCACGACCCGGGGTCCCGCCGGTCAGGAGCTGACCACCTTTGTGCTGGCCGGCGGCTGTTTTTGGTGCCTTGATGCCGTCTACCAGCGCACGCGCGGAGTCCACGCCGTGGTGTCCGGATACACCGGCGGTTCCGACCCCGCCCCGAACTACCGCACGGTCTGCGGAGGAAATACGGGACACGCCGAAGCCGTTGCCGTAACATTCGACCCCGCCGTCGTTCCGGACGAGGTCATACTCGACATGTTTTTCACCACCCACGACCCCACGACGCTCAACCGCCAGGGCTACGACGTCGGCACCCAGTACCGCTCGGCGATGTACCCGCTTGACGCAGCGCAGGAGTCGATTTTCCGCGAAAGCGCGCTGAAGTTCGGGGAGCTCTACCCCGATCCGCTGGTGACGGCTTTCGAGGTCCCGGGTGACTTTTTCGTGGCCGAGGGAATCCACCAGGACTACTACAACCGCTTCCCCGAAGAGGGGTACTGCCGGGTCATCATCGACCCGAAACTGGCCAAGGCCAGGAAATATTACGCAACATGGCTCGAGGAACCCGCCGCCGAGCGGTCCTGACTAGGCTTGTACCTGAGGTTCCCGGCGCGTCACTGCCCGACGGGACCGTGCCTGAACGGCCCATTCCGCTTCCACACCCAAGGACAAAGGACACCATGTCGAAGATCTACAACGACGTCACGCAAATTGTTGGCCGCACCCCGCTGGTGCGCCTGAACCGACTGGGTGCCGGGCTGCCGGGCAACATCGCCGTGAAGCTGGAGTTCTACAACCCGGCCAACTCGGTCAAGGACCGCATTGGCGTTGCCATCGTTGACGCCGCCGAGGCCTCCGGGGACCTGCGCCCGGGCGGCACCATCGTCGAGGGCACCTCCGGCAACACCGGAATCGCCCTGGCCATGGTCGGAGCGGCCCGCGGCTACAAGGTGGTGCTGACCATGCCCGAGACGATGAGCACCGAGCGCCGCGTGATGCTGCGGGCCTTCGGCGCGGAGATCGTCTTGACCCCGGGTTCCGAAGGCATGCGCGGCGCCGTGGAAAAGGCCAAGGAAATCGTCGCCACCACCGACAACGCCATCTGGGCGCAGCAGTTCGCCAACGCCGCCAACCCGGAGGTGCATGCAGCGACCACCGGTCCTGAGATCTGGAACGACACCGAGGGCGAAATCGACATCTTCGTGGCCGGCATCGGCACCGGCGGCACCATCACCGGTGCTGGCCGCTTCCTCAAGGAGCAGAAGCCTGGCCTGCAGGTCATCGCGGTCGAGCCGAAGGATTCGGCGATCCTCAACGGCGGCAAGCCGGGCCCGCACAAGATCCAGGGCCTGGGAGCGAACTTCATCCCCGAGGTGCTGGACACCGAGCTGTACGACGAGGTGCTTGACGCCTCGATCGACGACTCGGTCGCCATTGCCCGCGCGCTGGGGACGCAGGAAGGCATCCTCGGCGGCATCTCCGGCGGCGCCGCCGTCTGGGGGGCCCTGGAAATCGCCAAGCGCGAGGAAAACGCCGGCAAGCTCATCGTCGCCGTGATCCCCGACTTCGGCGAACGTTACATCTCCACGCTGCTCTTCGACGACATCCGTGGCTAAGACTGCCGATCCGGTCGGTGTCGGTTGGGGCGCGCGGGAAACCACACGCCCCGACCGGCACCGCTTCGGGCTTCACCCGCAGCTTTCCGGCCAACAGCCGGATCGCCGCACAAACAAAGGCCAAGGTTTGAGATTCTTTTCCCGACTAGCCGAAGACTTGCGCGGGGCAAGTGCGCATGATCCCGCCGCCCGCGGGCAGGCCGAGAACTTCCTGGCGTACTCGGGCCTCCATGCGATCTGGATCCACCGGCTGACCCACCGGCTGTGGCAGAACCCCAGGACGCGCTTTCCTGCGCGCCTGCTCTCCCAGGCCGGCCGCTTCCTCACCGGGATAGAGATCCACCCGGGAGCCACCATCGGCCGGCGGTTCTTCATCGACCACGGGATGGGCGTGGTCATCGGGGAGACCGCCGAGATCGGCGACGACGTGATGATCTACCACGGGGTGACCCTCGGCGGGCGCTCGCTGGCCAAGGTCAAGCGCCACCCGACCATCGGTGACCGTGTGGTCATCGGGGCCGGCGCCAAGGTGCTGGGCCCGATTGTGATCGGCGCGGATTCCGCCATCGGCGCCAACGCCGTGGTGGTCAAGGATGCCCCGGCGGATTCCATCATCACCGGCATGCCGGCGAAGAACCGCCCGCGCACCGCCGAGGAACACAAGCCGGCCGTGGATCCGGCCGAATACATCGATCCGGCCATGTGGATCTAGGGCTGGCCTGATCGAACAAGTTGCGGTGTCGGAGCCGGTCCCCTTGGGGGCGGCACCGGCACCGTTTTTTGCGTCTCCGGGCGGCGGACATGCCCGCAAAAAACCACGAGGTGGTGCCACCGGTATTCCGGGTGGCACCACCTCGTGGTGGTGAAGCGCGTGTCGACTAGTGGGTGTCTTCGGCTTCGATTTCGGTCTTGTCGCCGCTCCACTGGGTGTGGAACGAGCCGGCGGTGTCGACGCGGTTGTAGGTGTGCGCACCGAAGAGGTCGCGCAGGCCCTGGGTCAACGCTGCCGGCAGGCGCTTGCGGCGCAGGCCGTCGTAGTAGGCCAGCGAGGCGGAGAACACCGGCACCGGCACGCCCAGCTGGACGGCGGTGGACACCACGCGGCGCCAGGCCGGAAGGGCAGCGGCGATGGCCTCAGAGAAGGCGGGGGCGAAGAGCAGGTTTGCAGGCTTTTCATCCGCTGCGTAGGCCTTGGTGATGTCTGCAAGCAGGGCCGCGCGGATGATGCAGCCTTCGCGCCACAGCGAGGCGATCTCGTCGAGCTTCAGCTCCCAGTTGTATTCCTTGCCGGCGCTGGTGAGCATGTCCAGGCCCTGGGCGTAGGACACCAGCTTGGAGGCGAAGAGTGCCTGGCGCACGTCTTCGACGAAGTTCTCGTCCAGCTCGACGGCGACCTCGTGGCCCGCCAGGACCTCCTGGCCGATGGCGCGCATCTCGCGCTGCGAGGACAGGCCACGGGCGAACACGGATTCGGCGATGGCCGAGGTCGGGGAGCCCAGGTCCAGGGCCGACTGCACGGTCCAGCGGCCGGTGCCCTTCTGTCCGGCGGAGTCGACGATCACGTCAACCAGCGGCTTGCCGGTCTTCGCGTCCGTGTGGGCCAGCACCTCGGCGGTGATTTCGATGAGGAAGGAGGCGAGTTCGCCCTTGTTCCATTCCTCGAAGATCGCTGCCTGGGCCGCCGGCTCGATGCCGGCGCCGGTGCGCAGCAGATCGTAGGCCTCGCCGATGACCTGCATGTCGGCGTATTCGATGCCGTTGTGCACCATCTTCACGAAGTGCCCGGCGCCGTCGGTGGAGATCCAGGCGCAGCACGGAGCGCCGTCGACGGCCTTGGCGGAGATCTTTTCCAGCATCGGGCCCAGGGCGTCGTAGGACTGCTTCGAGCCGCCGGGCATGATCGAGGGGCCCAGCAGGGCGCCCTCCTCGCCGCCGGAGACGCCGATGCCCACGAAGTGCAGGCCCTTTTCGGCCAGTGCGGCCTCGCGGCGGCGGGTGTCCACGAAGTTGGAGTTGCCGCCATCGATGATGATGTCGCCCGCCTCGAGCAGCGGGATAAGCGAATCGATGACCGAGTCGACGGGGCCGCCGGCCTTGACCATGATCAGCACGCGGCGCGGGGTCTCAAGGTTCTGGACGAGTTCGGCCAGGGTCTCGGTGCGGATGAAGTCGCCCTCGTCGCCGTGCGCGGCCAGCAATGCGTCGGTCTTGGCGACCGAGCGGTTGTGCAGCGCCACGGTGTATCCGTTGCGGGCGAAGTTGCGGGCGAGGTTTGCGCCCATGACGGCTAGGCCGGTGACGCCAATCTGTGCAGGCATGAAGTCTCCATCGTTGCGATTTTGCTGGGCCGGGCGAATACCGGCACGAAGGAGCGCCGGGCACGGCTCCGTGACTTCTGTCCACTTTAGTTTGTCTGGCGTCTCCATGGCCAGAAGAACACGCCTCGTTGCCATTTGTTGCCCCGGAAACACGTGGCTTTTTGCCTGTTCACTGGGAAATTTGTGCAGTTGATTCCCGATAGGATTGGCTTATGCCCAATAGCCTGCACCAACGAGCCGTCGACCATCTCGGAAGCCGCATTGTCGACGGATCCATTCCCGCCGGCGACGTGATCCTGGCATCCGAGTTGGAGGGCGAGCTGGGGGTCTCCCGGTCGGTCGTTCGCGAGGCCGTACGCGTTTTGGCCTCGGCCGGCCTGGTGGTTTCCACCAAGCGCGTCGGGATCCGGGTATTGGCCGCCGAGCACTGGAACCCCTTTGACCCGCTGGTCATCCGCTGGCGCCTGGCCGGAGACGGTCAGGGCGCGCAATTGCGCTCCCTGACCGAGCTTCGCGTGGCCGTTGAACCCATGGCAGCCGAACTCGCGGCAGAGCACGCGCCGCCGGAATTTTGCGGCGAGTTGCTGAACCTGGCCGCCCGGATGCGCCATGCCGGCCGTTCCGGGGACCTGGCGTCGTTCCTGGAGCTGGACATCCGCTTCCACGCGCTGGTGTTGGCGGCCTCGGGCAATGAGATGTTTGCGAACCTGGCCAATCCGATCGGCGAGACGCTGCGGGGACGCACCGAACTTGGCTTGATGCCCGAGCACCCCCACGAAGAAGCGCTGGCCTGGCACCAGGCGGTCGCCGACGCGATTTCCGGCCGCGAGCCACACCGGGCGAGGGAATCCATGGAGCTGATCATGCGCCGCACCAATCAGGAGATCTGCGGCGTGTGGGCGGATCGGCCGCGACTCTTCCCGCAGCCCCAGGCCTAAGACCCGCAAGCGAAAGGCGCTCCGCCGGATCCCCTATGGGAGTCTGGCGGAGCGCCTATGTTTTTTGCGGTATGTCGAAAGCTGACCGGGTGAAAGCAGCGGTTAGAACTTCAGCAGGACCTTACCGGATACAGCGGAGTCCTTCGCCACGGCGAAGGCGGCAAGGGCCTGGTCGACACCGAATTCGTGGGTGACGACGGCCGAGACGTCCAGTGTGCCGTCCGCAAGTGCGCCCAGCACCTCATCGATCTCGTCGTTGAAGCGGAAGGAACCGACCAGTTCGAGCTCACGGGTGATGGCCAGCGAGATCAGTGCCGGCTGCTCGCCCGAGGGTAGCAGGCCGACCATGACGATGCGCCCTCCCCGGACCGTGCCGCGAACCGCCGAGGCCAAGCCGCGGTGGTTTCCGCTGGCCTCGATGACCACGTCGGCCTCGATCTCGGCGATGGCGTCGACGTCATCGGCCTTCAAGGTGGTGGTCGCGCCGGCTGCCGTGGCGATTTCCAGCGGGCGATCGAACATGTCCACCGCGATGATTTGAGCGGCACCTGCCCGCTTGAGCACCGCAACGGCCAGCACGCCGATGGGACCGGCGCCAATGACCATGACCCGCTTGCCGGCAACCCCGCCGGCGCGGGAGACGGCGTGCCAGGCCACGGCGGCAGGTTCGGCCAGGGCGGCATCGCGCAGCGCAAGCCCCGCCGGCAGTTCCCGCAGCATCCGCGCGGGCAGGTTCACCGCTGTGGCAAAGGCACCCTCGGTGTGCGGGTACCGTGCCGCGGAGCCCAGATAGGTGCAGCCCGGGGAGAGGTTGGGCCTCTCCCCGGGGTAGCGTGCGCCGGAGCCGCCGGGGGTGGCGGGGTGCACCGCGATGCGGGTGCCGGCCGCGGGGCCGGTTCCATCGGCGGCCGCGGCGAGGACCGTGCCGACGATTTCGTGGCCCAGGACCATGGGCGCCTTGAGGATGGACTCCCCCGCCGCCCCGTGCATCCAGTAGTGCAGGTCCGATCCGCAGATGCCGCCGTAGGCGATGGCGATCTGCGCCTCGTGCGAAGCCGGCGCGGGGACCTCGATGGCCTCGACCCTAAGGTCGCCGGCGGCATGGGCCACCACGGCGGTTGCAGGGGTGCTAGACGACAACTGTCATGCCTCCGTCGATGAAGATGGTCTGGCCGTTGACGTAGTTGGATCCGTCCGAGGCCAGCCACACGGCGGGGCCGGCCAGGTCGGCTACGGTGCCCCAGCGCCCGGCCGGGGTGCGGCCCAGGATCCAGGAGTTGAAGTCTCGATCGTCCACCAGGTTCTGCGTCATCTCGGTGTGGATGTAACCCGGGGCGATGCCGTTGACCTGCAGTCCGCCGGACGCCCACTCGGCTGTCATGGCCCGGGTCAGGTTGCGCAGCCCGCCCTTGGCCGCGGTGTAGGCGGAGATGGTGGGCCGGGCCAGGTCCGTCTGCACGGAGCAGATGTTGATGATCTTGCCCTTGCCGCGCTGAAGCATGCCCCGCGCTGCCTCGCGGCCCACCAGGAAGGCGCTGGTCAGGTTGGTGTCGAGCACGCGCTGCCAGTCGGCGACATCAAGCTCCAGCAGAGGCACGCGGTGCTGGATGCCCGCGTTGTTCACCAGGATCCGCAGCGGTCCGACCTCGGCCTCGATGGCCGAGATGTTCCGGGCCACGGCGTCCGCGTCGGTCACGTCGAACGCGTAGGAGAAGATGCGGTCCGCTCCGTAGCGGGACTCGAACTCGGCGGCCGTGGCCGCCAGTGTCTCGGCATTGCGGCCGTGGAGCACGATCGTGGCCCCGGCGTCGGCCAGGCCCGCGGCAAGTTCCCTCCCGATGCCGCGCGAGGATCCGGTGACCAGCGCGATACGCCCGGTCAGGTCAAAAAGGTTGCTGCCCATGTGGATTCCTTCCCTGGGTGTTGTTCGAAGAAGTGCGGGACTAGAACGCGGCGGCGACGGCGAAGATCAGGTACGCGATGGCAAAGCCGATCACGCCGACCAGCGCCTGGCCCACGGTCCAGACCTTCAGCGTCGTCTTGACGTCCATCCCGAAGAACCGGCTGACCAACCAGAAGCCGGAGTCGTTGACGTGGCCGGCGAAGACAGAGCCTGCGGCCAGAGCCAGCACGATGGCCACGACCTCAATCTGGTTCAGGTCCGCGTTGCCCACCACCACGGGCTGGACGATGGCGGCGGCAGTGGTCAGCGCGACGGTGGCCGAACCCTGGGCGACGCGCACCACGGCGGCGATGATGAAGCCGGCGACGATGATCGGCAGGCCGAGGGCGTCGAGTGAATCGGCAACCGCGTCGCCGATGCCGCTGGCGCGCAGCACCGCGCCGAACATGCCGCCGGCGCCGGTGATCAGGATGATCGAGCATACCGGGCCAAGAGCCGAGTCGACGACGGTCTCGATGAGTGTCTTGTCCTTGTTCTGCTTGTAGCCCAGCAGGTACATGCCCAGCAACACGGTGATCAGCAGGGCGACCGGCGTCTCGCCGACCAGGCGCAGGATCTGGACCCACTGTGCCTGGCTGTCCACGATTCCGGCTGAGGCAAGGGTGTTCAGGCCGGTGTTCATGAAGATCAGGACCAGCGGCAGCAGCAACAGGGTCACGACGGTGCCCAGCTTCGGCGTGGAGGCGAAGTCGTGCTGCTCCTGGGCGGTGCCGGCCAGGATGTCCGGGATGGCGATGTTGAACTTCCGTCCCACATACTTGCCGAACAAGTGGCCTGCGAAGAACCAGGTTGGCAGGGCGACGACGAGGCCCAGCAGCAGGACCAGGCCGACATTGGCCTCGAGCAGGCCGGAGGCGGCGACCGGGCCCGGGTGCGGCGGCACGAAGATGTGCATGACGGAGAATGCGGTGGCTGCCGGGAAGGCGTAGCCCAGGAAGGAGCCACCCAGGCGGCGTGCCACCGTGAAGATGATTGGCAGCATGACGACCAGGCCGGCGTCGAAGAAGATCGGGAATCCGAAGAGCAGCGAGGCGATGGACAGCGCCAGCGGTGCGCGCTTCTCGCCGAACTTGTTGATCAACGCATTGGTCAGCACCTCGGCTCCGCCACTTGTCTCGAGCATGCGCCCGAGCATGGCACCCAGGCCGACCAGCAGTGCGACGGAGGCCAGCGTCCCGCCGAATCCGCCGGTGAGGGTCGGAATCACCGCTGCCACCGGGATGCCGGTGGCAACTGCGGTCAGCAGCGAGATGACCACGAGTGCAACGAATGCATGGATGCGCCATTTGATAATGAACAAAAGCAGCAGCAGGATTGCGCCCACGGCAATGGAGAGGAGCGCAGGTGTCCCCAGCGTCCAGTTCATGACTAACTCGTCGGTCATCATTGTCCTTCGGAGGTATAAGGATGTCGGGTGATGGGGGTGGAACCGGTCGGTTCCGGATGTTACTTGTAGTTCAAGTTATTGGCCACGAGGGCCACAATGTCTTCCGGGCTATGGCTGATGTCCACTTCGATGGCGGCTTCGTCAGCTTCGATGGCCTCGAGCGCGTTCAATTGCGAGGTGAGCAGGGTCGAGGGCATGTATTCATGGCTGCGTTCGTCAAGCCGGTTCTGGATGAGGTCGGCAGGGCCGCGCAGGTGGATGAAGAGCGTGGCTGGCTCATGGGCACGCAGCAGGTCGCGATAGCTGCGCTTGAGTGCGGAACACGCGATGATCGCAGGGGTGCCGCTTTTGGAACTTCTGGAAAGTGCGTGGCCAATGGTCGCGAGCCACGGCTGGCGATCGGCGTCATCCAGCGGATGGCCCGCAGCCATCTTTTCCTTGTTGGACGCGGGGTGAAGATCGTCGCCGTCAGTGAACGTCGCACCGAGTTCCTCCGCAAGCATCTTGCCCACCGTGGATTTACCGCATCCAGAAACTCCCATAACGATCATGGGCGGGTTGGCAAGGCTGTTCATCGTCACTCCATCGTGGATCCAAAAGTAATGTCCTACATAACATGGTGATATCGGACATAAATCTGATTTATACAGACTAGGCCTCGCCCATCCGAGTGTCAACCGAGTGTTTTCCCGAGTCCATTCGGAACGTACTCCGTCTGCGAAAATCAGCGCCGACATGCCGATGCACGGGCCTGGCCCCAAGGCCGCGGAGCTGGCTTTCCGTTCACACCCCGTGGCTCCCAGCTAATGCCAAGGTTGACTTAATAGCGTGGAACGAGTCCAGGCAAGATCAACGAAGGGAATTCCACCATGGGACTCGGAGACAAGATCAGCAACAAGGCACAGGAAGTCGCCGGCCAAGCCAAGGAAAAACTTGGCGACGCAACGGATAACGAACGGTTGCAGGCCGAGGGCATCAAGGATCAGGCGGCGGCAAGGGCCAAGCAGGCCGGGGAACACGTCAAGGATGCTGCCAAGGACGTTACAGACAAATAATCAGTCCTTCGACCCAATACAAGTGCTTCGTGGCCCCGAGACAAGTCTGGGGCCGCGAAGCACTTTTGCATTCGAGCGTTCGCCCGCATTGCCGGCTATGTTTTGGCTTAACGAAAAGATCCCTCGAGGGAATCGACTTACGTCATTCCCTCGAGGGATCTTGCGTGTGGGCCCTACCGGGATCGAACCGATGACATTCACGGTGTAAACGTGACGCTCTACCAGCTGAGCTAAAGGCCCCTGGAACAAGCACTTTCCCGGAACATTTCCGATCGAGTGCGTTGCAACAAGAAGATAATCTAATACAGACATCCCTGACTTGGCAAATCGCGCGTCCGAATCGCGTGAACCGGACAAGCCGGTCCAGCGCAGGCCCGAGGCCACCAGACGGTACCCAAGGGAACTATCCGGCGGCCCGACCTCCCCCTTGGCTACGCCTGCGCGTAGCGTTTACGCACGAAGTAGAGACCCACGAGGGAAATGACGGCAATCGCCATGTAGTAGAGACTCGGGGCGTTCAGGGAACCCGTGATGCTCAACAGCCACGTGAGCACGAGGGGCGCGATGCCTCCGAGCAGGGTGACTCCGACGTTGTAGGTGACGGCGAGCCCAGTTCCGCGGATGGCTGCCGGGAACAAGGCCGACAGCAGCGCCGGCATCGGGCCGAAGTAGAAGGCCATGATCACTCCGAGGAGCGCAATGACAATCACCATGACCGGCACGGTCGGGTTGCTGACCATCAGCTGGAACAACGGCCAGGCCAGCAAGAGCGCCCCGACGGCCGCATAGGTCATGACTTTGGCCGGGCCGACCCTGTCTGCAAGATGCCCGACAAACGGGACCCCGATCAGCACGATAAGACCCGCAACGACGCCGCCAAGGAAAGCAGCGGTGGCAGGGATCCCCAGGTTGGTCACGGCAAAGGTCGGCATGTACAGGATCATGTAGACCGAAATGGTGGCGACGCCGATGACAGCCGAACCGGCCAGCAGCCGGCCGTAGTGGTTGACCACCAGGGCCTTCAACGGAGCGTGCTCCTTCTCGCTTTGCATGAACTCCTCGGTTTCATCCAGCTTGGCACGGATGTAAAGACCAACCGGGCCGATCAGCAGCCCGACGAAGAACGGTACCCGCCAGCCCCAGCTGTACAGGTCCTCCTCGGAGAGCCACTGCGTCAAGCCATAGCCGAAGGCCGAGGCCAGCAGCATGGATGCGCCCTGGCTGGCGACCTGCCACGACGAGTAGAAGGCCTTCTTGTTTGGAGCGGTTTCAATCAGGAAGGCCGTTGCCGTGCCGAACTCGCCGCCGGCGGAGAAGCCCTGGATCAGCCGCGAGACCAGGATGATCACCGCACCCCACACGCCTACCTGGGCGTAGGTATGGGGCCACCGCCATGATGAGCGTACCGACCATCATCAGCATGAGTGTCAGCGTCAGTGCATTCTTCCGCCCCTTGCGGTCGGCATAGCTGCCCAGGATCATTCCGCCCAGCGGCCTGATGACGTAGGACAGCGCAAAGGTTGCGAAGGTGAGCACAAGGGCGAAGGTCCCGTCAGACTCCGGGTAGAAGTTCTCCGCGATGACCACGGCGAAGGTCGCGTAGACGATGATGTCGAACCACTCCAAGGCGGCGCCAATCGAGGAACTGACCACTGCCTTTCTGGCAGCCGAAAGCTGCGCTGGGGTGGCCACTTGGGTGTTGGCCATGTTTTTCTCCTTGGGGGTTGGTGAAGGACCGGGCTCGGGCTGCGGCGCGGTCAGGCGCTGAGCGCCACGATCAGGTTGTCGATGAATGCCTCGCACTGGACGATCTGGTCAAGTGCGATGAACTCGTCCGGGGCATGGGCCTGGGCAATGTCGCCGGGACCGCACACCACCGTGGGGATGCAGGCGTTGAAGAACAGTCCGGCCTCGGTGCCGTAGGTGGCCTTGTCCGGGCTAGCGGTGCCGCCCAGCTGGGCTGCCAGGGCGACGATTCCCGCTTCCTCCGGGGTATCCAGACCCGGTGTCTTGGCCAGGACCTCAAATTCGACATGTGCTTCCGGGTTCCGCTCCTGCATGGCCGTTTCGATGCGCTTGGCCTCGAGGCGGAAACGCTCGATGAGCTCGATGGGATCGTCGTCCGCGATCGAGCGGAACTCGAAGTGGAGGGTGCAAACAGCCGGGATCGTGTTGACCGCGATGCCGCCCTCGATCTGGTTTACCGTCGTAGTCGTGTGCGGGACGATGAAGGCATCGTCGAAGGGGCCATCCTGGGCGAAGTCCCGTGCTGCCGAATCGACGAAGGCGGTGAATTCGGCGGCGGCGGAGATTGCATTGACGCCCTGGGTGGTCAGGGACGAGTGGGCTGCGACGCCATGGAAATCGACGCGAATGACGTTCACCGACTTGTGGCCACGGACAACGCGCATGCTGGTGGGCTCCCCCACGATGCAGCCGCGCGGCTTCAAACCTGCCTCGGTGATGGCGGCGACCAGGTCAACCGCCCCGATGCAACCCACTTCCTCGTCGTAGGAAAAAGCCAGGTGAATGGGTTCGTCCAGCTTTGCCCGGGCGATGCTCTCGAGCTTGGCCATGATCACGGCCACAAAGGTCTTCATGTCACAGGTGCCCCGGGCGTAGAGCTTGCCGTCCCGGATTTCCGGGACAAACGGGTCGCTGCTCCAGGTTTGGCCGTCGACCGGAACGACATCGGTGTGTCCCGAAAGCACGATGCCTCCGCTGCGGGTGCCGTCGGCGGCCGGGATGGTTGCCAGAAGATTGGCTTTGTTGCCCTCGGCGTTGTGGACCAGCGATGAATCGATCCCGAGGGCATCAAGGCGCCCGACAACGTAGTCAATCAGGGGCAAGTTACTGTCCCGGCTTGTGGTGTCGAAGCCGATCAGCTTCGCGATTTCCGCCATGGTCGCTTCGCTGGGTGCGTGTGACATTGCTTCTCATGGTGTTCATGGGGCCGGCCTTATTGCCCATGGTAAATCTGAAAGGGCCGCGAAGAGTGTCTCATTCCCCGGGCAGGGTGTTGCCGAGCATGAACGGGCAACGTAACACCGGAGGGCCAATTCGGCTTTGCAGATGGCAACTTGTTGCGGGAATCACGTCTGGCGCCAAGAATCTGCCTTGCTTAGCGCCAAAGTCATTCACGGACACGCTGGAGAACACTTTCAGGCCCGCCCAAATGACTCGGGAACGGACGAGCCAAGTGTCCATCAGGGTTTCCCCATGGTTCATCGGCAACCATCGAGGCATGAGCATCGATCAGGCCATAAATCAGGATGGACCCCCGGCCCAGGATAAACGGCGCCCGTCGCGACGCACTGTCTTTGCCCTTGTTCCGTTGGCGGCCTTGGCAACGACCGGGGTGGGAGTCGGAGCTGCGAGACTGCTCAGACCCCCGGACGTGCCCGCCACGCCGTTGGGCGCTCTAGGGTCACTGGACGGCGGTCTGGCGCGGATCCACGGGATCATCCCCTTGGAAACGGATTCCTGGAAGCCTCCGGAGCCCGTTGCGACGCTAAAGTCGCCGATTGCCTCCGGCGGTCATCGCGTACGGGTTCTTCTGGAGCTGACTGCCAGCAAGGCATCAGGCGTGCGGTTCGAATCAACAGACTTCGCCGTTGGGGAAATCGTCGGTTTCAGGGCGGAACCACTATGGGCCAGCCAGCAGTCGGCAATCATCTCGCTGGGCGAAAATTTGCAGGTGACGTTCATCTTTGAGATTCCCAACAAGGCAATACAGCTGGTTCTGGAGGGACCGGGGCAGCTGCGCCTTGCGCTCGGAACCGCCCATCACTCAAATCCCTAGGCCGGGCTAGTTCCATACGTGCAGGATGCGACCGCGCATATTTCCCAGGGGTACGGCACCGTAGTCGCGCGAATCAATCGAGGGGCCCCGATTGTCGCCCAGCACAAATACCGTGTTCGGCTCAACAAGAATCGGCCCGAAATACGTTGCATCGATGGCTTTGGGGTCGATATCCGGTTCCGGTCGGCGCACGCCGTCAACATATACAACACCGTCGATGATCGCGATTTCCTGCCCCGCCACGGCAATGACCCGCTTCAAGCTAATCGTTCCATCGTCGGGAGCACTGAATACCACTAGGTCATCCGTGTTCGGTCCGGTCGTTGTCGCGTGGGTCTTGAGCAACAGGGCGTGGGCACCCTCGCTGACCTGCGGGCTCATACTGTCCGAGGCGATCGTGATCGGCTCGAGAAGGAATATCCTACCCAAGACCAGCACTACAAAAAGTGCCGCCGCCGCGTGGATCACGAGACGGCGGCGCCTTGGTAGTCCGGGTCTGGACATCAATCGTTGTCCCATTCCGGGCGTGCAGCGGTCATCGGATCATGCTCATCGACCTCATTGGCGTTCAGCGCGACCCGAAATTGCGTCATCATGTCGTGGTCCTCGTGGGGAAGGTTGTGGCAGTGCACCATGTATCGGCCCTTGTGTGGTCCAAAACGCATGAGCACCTTCACCTTCTCGCCCTCCCCCACGTAGACAACGTCCTTGGGCCCCGCTTCGTACGGCATCGGAGCCTTGCCGTTTCGGCTAATGATCTTGAAGTCGACCAGATGGATGTGTACCGGGTGGAACCAACCGCCCGACTTGTTCTCAATTTCCCATTCCTCCACGCTATCCATCGCTACCTGGGCGAAAACTTTCTGGTAGCCGCTCGCGATCACCTCGGCCCAGCTTGATCCCCCGATGGTCCACATGTTTGTCTTGTCATCCCGCGCAACCCGCATGTATCGCTTCTGCTCAACCATCCCCTTGGTCAGGCCCATCACGTCAGTGTTCGGGGCAAGTACGGTGGGTACCGTGTTCCACGTCGTGTCACTTTTATCCACCGGGTCGCCCACTACATCAAAGGCCATGACCTTGTTGGTGTTGTCGTAGTCAACATTGTTCTTGTTGGACAGGTTGCGCAGTTCGACTCGCTGGCCCACTTTGTACTTGGAGAAGTCGATCAGTACCTCGTACCGCTCTGCGCCGCCGTGGCGCCACGATGTGACGGTGACGGGTGCGGGCATTAGTCCCCCGTCGGTGGCCACCATGGTCATGGCGTCGTTGGTACTGAGTGCCAGCCGCAGCGACCGGGAAATGCTGGCGTTGAGCACCCGAAACCTGTAGATGCGCCGTTTCACTTTCATCACCGGCCACGGAACGCCGTTGACGAGAATGACATCGCCCCAAAGGCCCGAGTGTGTGTTGTCGTCGTATCCCATGGCACCGTTTGCAGCGAACATGGCATCCGTAATGGTCAGGCCCACGTCGAATTCTCCCTGCGGAAGCAGTCCGCGTTCCTGCGGATCGTGGATTCGGTACTGTGCGGCCAGCCCTGAATAGGCATTCTGGGCCGTGTAGTGCACGCCGTGGTCGTGATACCACAACGTTCGTGCCGGCTGGAAATTGGGAAAATAGTACTTTTTTTGGAAACCAGGCATGGTGACGTCGCTGGCGTAGCCGTCATATTGCGGAAGCGAAGCCGAACCATGCAGGTGTGTTGAGGTGGCAAGCACGTGCCCGTGGGTGGGGTGGGTCGCCGGAAGCTTGTTCTTAACCGTCAAAGTGGTCTTGGTACCGCGTTCCACCTCGATGGTGGGGCCAGGGAAAATTCCGTTGTAGCCCAGGATCGGTGTTGAAAGGCGCGGAAGGATTTTGGCCGTTCCCGCCATTTGGGTCACCACATAGTTCTCGACCTTGGCTCCGTCGGCCGGCTCGATGCCCACCGAGTACGGACGCAAGACCGGCGGCTGGATAAATGCAGCCCGATACGGTCTGGGCATGTCGGAATCCCTGAGCCGGCTGGCTGACTTCGCCGCCACCGTTCCCCATGGGGTGGCTACCGCACCAACACCCAGAACGCCGATTCCACCTAGCAGCAGGACTTGTCGTCTTGAGGGCTGCATGATCGTTCCTTACTCGAGCGCGTGCATTGGTTCTGTCACCGAGCATGACCCAACAAGCTTGTGAAAAACCAATGAATGCACGAGGGGCCCGGACGCCGACTGGGAATGCCCGATCGAGAGACTTCGCCTCTTGTCCACGCCATGGTTGCTGCGGGATCCATCGCTGCGCGTCGACGTGACGGCGGGGTCGCTGTTCCTGTCACGGGGCTGTTCCGCCATACTCCTGTGCGCTGTCCAGAGCCGAGTCAGACGCCACCCGCGGAAAAGGGGGTGTTCACCGGTCTGCCCGACGATCTTCGGGAGGACCGGATCACTTTAGGCGTCAACGCTGCGATTGGCGAAGGCCCCGTTTGTCGGGACGCGGACCCGAATGCTGGTGCCCTTGTCCAACGTGCTCGTAATTTCTAGTCGTGCGCCCGCCGTCTCGGCGAAATCGGCCATCAGACGTAGCCCGAAATGGTCCGACTCGGACCGATCCGAGGAACCAAACCCCACCCCGTCGTCGCTGACATTCAGGTCCCAACTCCGGCCCAGTCGCATCAAGTGAAGTTCCATGTTCTTCGCCTCTGAATGTTTGATGGCGTTCAGCACTGACTCCCGTGCGATTCGATGGAACATGGTCGATTGCCGGTCGTCGAATGGCAGGGGGTGATCAATTCGGACGATCGTCCGGATTCCCTGGCTGCGGGCGCGCTCGGCGAGAATGCCAAGAGCGCGCGGCAACTCGTCCGCCGTGACCGAAGAGGAATAGAGCTCCGCCGTGATCCCTCGAAGCTTCCCAATCGTGTCTTGCAGCACCGCCCCCGGCGCAATGTTAGGTCCTAGCTCGGGCAATGGTTCAAGGACGTAGGCTAGGCCGGCCAAATCCTGGATGATGTCATCGTGCAACGCGGCGGCCAGCCGCATTCGTTCACGTTCTCCAGCGTCGATCGCCTGCTGCAGGATGGCACGGCGTTCCCGCTGGTGCTTTTGGACCTGTCGGGCCAACCGGATGCCGGGGATCAATTGCCCGCCCTGCAGAACCGCGCCAGCGACCAGCAGAACAGGGATCATGCCCAGCAGGAACTGATTCTCGGGACCGCGCACGACAGCGTCGTCGAAATACACCTCGAATAGCAACGGAACACCGCCCGCACTGCGGGAAGCCACGTAAACCTCCACCAGTTCGCCGTCGCCGGATTCGAACTGGTTTTCTTCTTCCTCCTGCACTTCCACGGTAGCCACCCCGGGGCCACCAGCCAACAGCTCCCGCGCCCACGGTTCAAGTTCGAATTTGGAACCGGCAAGTTCGCTCCTGTCTGAATACAGGATGGTTCCCTCCGCGCTCCACACCTTGATGCGAACGATTGATTCGTCGGCTAGCCACGGGGCCAACCGCGTGTCAATCCGGGACAGGACCTCCGGGTCAGGCTCTTCCGGAACCACGCCCAACACAGGGCTGATGACGTAGTCGGCCAGCCTTTGGGTGAGTTCCACCGCATCCTCAAGAGCCAGGTCTCGGGACACTGCCCGGACCCAGAAGGAGAACGGGATGGCAACAACCGCCAACACCACCAACCCGGTTGCCAAGAATTTGACGATTGCGCTACGGACGGCGGATCCCTCCTCGACCAGGGTCCCGGTCGAGGTATCGGCTTTGGCCTTCGTCCTGTCAACGGATCCCCTCATCTCAGGGGCTCCCCAGCAGACCCAGTTTTGTAGCTGCTACGACGGCTTCCAACTGGGTATGCGCATCTAGTTTCGCAAGGATCGATTTCACGTAGCCGCGGCAAGTGTGGGTGCTGATGCCCAGTGCCCGGGCATTCGTCGACACATCTTGGCCCGCTGCCATGAGCCGCAACACCTCAAGCTCGCGACCAGTCAGACTCGGACCTGGCCCGACGGTCTTTCGTCCCAACAAATCAAGGCGTGAAAGCAGCGCCGGAGCCACCACGAATTCCCCGGTCCGCACACCGCGAACTACATCCAACAGGATGTCCAGAGCTCCATCCTTGGGAAGAAATCCGCAAATTCCCACTGAAGCGGCACGCTGGATGGCGTGTACGTTTGGATCGCCGGTGAGCATGACGATGCGCATGTCCGGGGCACGGGCGAGGATCTGCTCGGCCGCCTGAAGGCCATCACCGTCCGGCAAGCGGTAATCCAGGATCACCAGGTCCGGAGATAGTTCGAAGCAAAGCTCGACACCTGCCTGCACCCCATGGGCCATACCCACGCAATCGAGATCACCCTCCCGATTCAGGGCCGCGGCCAAGAGCTCGGCGAAAGTGCGATGGTCATCTATCACCACGATTCGGGCAGCTTGCCCCGTCGTGGTGCTCTGTTCGGTTGCCACTGGCAATACAGCTCTCCCCATGAGCGCGATCCCCCCAAGGCCGCTTGACACTGGGCCAAAGGCCCTAGGGACAGTATCTACGCATGAGTTCGTTCGTGGCAAGGGTCGAGACGATCTGAGGGCAAAAGCCGGCCACCGGATTACACGGAGGCCGCACCCAGCGCTCGTTGCAAGTAGCCGAAAATGACACTGCCCGCTTCTTGGGGACTGAACCCGAGAACCTTGCCAGCATTTCCCGCATGTTGCCACGCACTGTTGCCATGGCCGGCGACAACTTCCTGGATCGAAAGCAATGCACCAATAACATGTCCGAAGTCATCGTCAGCTGCCGAGGTCAGGCGCAACAGCCGCTCTTGCGCTTGTTGCAGGACTGGCCCCGGGGAGCAGCCCAGCTCCCGATCCATAACCCGCCGGCAGTCATCGAGCGCTTGCAGGCCCTGTAGCGGGTTGCCGCCCGCTTCCAATCCGAGGACCAGGCATGTCCATGCCGCCTCGTTGAGGTTGTCCCTATCCAACACTTCCTGCGACAGGCGAATTGCCTCAAGATTCATGCCCAACTCCAAGGCCAATTGCGCTGCCAGTATGCCGGCTGAGGCTACCCGAGCTGCGTGCACGCAACGCTCTGCATCGGCCCACCCAGGCAATAGCTCGCTCCCCAGAAGTGGTTCGGTGGCCAGAGCCAGGGCCTGGCGCAACAACGGGAGGGCGATTTTAGGTTCGGAACCTTCGGCTCGGAGTATGAGGCTGTCAAAGCGTGACAGGTCAAGGTCGACCATTTCCGGATCCAGCATGTAACCCCCGGTGGTGGTTCTGAGCACCCCGTTCTTGCCTTGTCCTGGCTGTAGGCACCGTCGCAGAACCGAGACGTATGATTCCAGGGTTGAAACTGCCGCAAGCGGTGCCGACCCCTCCCACAACATGTCGATCAGTCGTGACTTGGAGACCGGAGTTCCTAATTGCAACAGCAGAATTTCCAGTATTTGGCGAGCTTTCGGCCCACCTACTTCGCCGGCTTCCAACACGACATCGCCCGTGCGGACCTTGAGGGTCCCCAAGATCTGTACATGGATTTTTCCGTCGGTTTCCCAAACGGTGTGGTTATCCCCTCTAAACCCCAAAAGCGTATCCATTTTTTATCTCCCCAAGATGAAAAATCCCCAAGTCCAACAATTACGATTTTCCTCTGTCCCGTCTGAACTACAAGCCCCCTTGAGGGGGGTTCTCGACACCCTAATTTGGGGGGTGCCCTATCTGGCCCGCCAGGTCCTTCCGCGCATTTTCCAAGACCCTCTGCTCTGTAGGCATGTCAGATTGCCCCGGAAAGTGTTTTTGGCCAGGCGATGGTTGCCACGGCAAGGACTAGCGCCACCGGACTTCCACCCGTCCACTCGGTCCTTCACCGGGCCGCCGGCAGGGGCAGATGTTTGACCAGCCGAGCCAACCTCCCCAGCGGTCCAGGGCCTTGCCGGCGACAGCTCTTCGGCGGCGTTGGTGTGAGTGTGCGGGCCACGGATTCGATTGGAGGCCGTGGAGCCGTCCCGTATCGACTCATCGCCTATTCCGCAGAGGATCGTCGGCTCGACGTCAAAGTCTTCGACATTCTCCACGTTGCCCGGGAAGCGTGAAGCCGCCCGGTCCTCACGTGCAAAGATGACCGCGA
Source organism: Paeniglutamicibacter sp. ZC-3 (assembly GCF_025847175.2). Classification (NCBI taxonomy): domain Bacteria; kingdom Bacillati; phylum Actinomycetota; class Actinomycetes; order Micrococcales; family Micrococcaceae; genus Paeniglutamicibacter; species Paeniglutamicibacter sp. ZC-3. The sequence goes on from NZ_JAOYTG010000006.1 coordinate 28,750, forward strand.
CCATGGCGTGAACCTTAGGCTTGTCCGCGGACAAATCAGTTACTCATCGGATTTCCCGCCCGAACTGGATTCACCGTGTCTGGGAAGCGGTTTTCAGGAGCGCTCCGATAGTGACCGACTGGCACATAAAAAGCGCAAACGTCGCCGGTTGCAAAGCCGCCCAATCATGACCTCGAATTGCCCTTCTGCGTCCGACAGGTCCCTGCCCCAGATCTTCCCGCCACCCCGGTTGAGGGACACCGAGTGGTGGTGGGGCTTTCCCGTCATCGACGTTGCTGAACCCCTCGAAATCCTGGTGGTCATTCCACAATGGCGGCGTCGTCCGGAAGACCTCGGCTGGATCGAAAAAACCGGGGGTGGCCCTTGTTCCGAATCCACGAAATTGACACCCACGTCGTCCCTGGCAATGATCGCAGTTCCATGTCCGGGACCAGTTGTCGATGCCCCTGGTACCGGTCCCGTACCGCTGGCGGCCCGGAATCACTGCAATCAGCCTGCGGCACGAATATACCGGGGGCGGCAGGCCAGCAACGCATCCTTGCTTGCGGAGAATCGGTGGCGGGATGCCACGGTCAGTAGTCCGGGATCAAGCCGTGAACGCATGCTACCGCCGCCTTGGGAAGCCAGCTGCCCTGTGCTGGACACACAGCTGCTTCGCTGCGCACGGTCCGTAATACGTTCCGTGCGCAGCGAAGCACTGTTGCCCGCTGTTTACCGCTATCTGGCGGCAACCGTGGCGCTCGTCACCCCACCCCGAGTGGATTGAACCATGACAGAAGTGACTTGTCGACTTGGTCCGGGCTTGAGTTTCAACTGCCAGTTGTTGGTGGCGTCCACCACAGCCGTGCCAATCTTTTCGACTAGAGCCCCCGGCGTGGTGTTGTAGATGATGACCCTGGTCCCTGGCGTCAATGCTCCTGTGACTCCCGGCAGCGTGGCGGTTCCGGTCAACCTGAATTCCTTGTTGACCCGGTGCCTTGCGTCGCTGGCTACCGTCACGTTATCGGAGACGAGGTTGAGTTCGACTGTTGCCGGCTCGCTCTCCGAGCCGTCTTCCTTGCCCACTACAAGTTGCATCTTGATGACCTCTGTTGTTGTCACCGGCGAAGGGGCGGTGTCCGAGGTGTTGGCGAAGTATGGAACGGTGACGGTCGGCGTGGCACTGGTGTCGCTCGAGAGCGTAACCGGCATACCCGAGACCTGAGTCCATTTGTAGGTATCCGCCCCGCTCGACGTCGAACCGTCCAACACGATACTGCCTCCGTAGTTGATGCTCGCCGAATCGGGGGTGGCCCGTGCAATGGCGGGTGTTGCCGGGTCCGGTGCAGGGTCCTGGACAGGACCCGGATCAGGTGCCGGCGCAATCGGAGCTTGGCCCTCCGGCGTCGCTTCACCGCCTACAACGCTGACATCCACCGAGGCCTTGGCACCAGTCGAGTCCTTGACGATGACACGTTCCGGAGGCGCCGACACGGCAAAGGCTGCCCTTTGCGTGGCTTGGGTGGTGGCGCCCGGGTACAAGGCCCCCAAGCCTTCGGCGGTCAATGCATTACCGAACCTGCTGGCCGCGGCAACGTTGAGGAGCGTGCCGTCATAGGTGGCCTCCAGGCCCGAGATCCCATGCGGCTTGGTGACGTCGATGACGGAATTGCTGACGGGCTTGTCACCAATGTTGCTGATCTTGATTTGGGTAGGGGCATCTCCCTCAAACTTGATGCGCGCGTAAAAGCGATTGCTTGCCGGATCCGTTTCCATGGGTGTGGTCACGAACTTGCCCGCTTGGCCTTCTATCTGGAGTTGGGTGCCTTCACTGGACGCGAATACATCGATCATGTTTCCTTCAAGAAGGGCCTTTTTCCCCTCGACACCCTTGTTGGTGGAAATTTTTCCCTGAAGTGAGAATTGGTCCGTGGACAAATTCAGCCCACCACCGGTGACGGAGAACTGATTGTAGCCAAAGGGGCTTCCCGTTACGGTGTGTTCCTGTCCCGGGTCGCCGAGGTAACCCTCCGGAGCGGCAGGAGCCGTGTCCGGATCCCACTTCAGGAAGGGGCCGATGTTGCTCTTCAGTGCAGTGGTGAAGTTTCCCTGTGCCGGTGAAATGTCCTCGACGAGTTTGCCGTCACCGGCAGCGTCGGTGTCGATCGTCATTGAACCATAGGGATGCTTGAAGGTCAGGGTCGTGTTTGGAGCTGCCCCTCGCACTGTGACACGTTGGCGTCCGAAGACTACCTGGTCACCAGCCTGCACCTGGTTGGCGAACGCGGCCTCAAGCCCGAGGACCAGAACTGCCCGTCCGCCGCCCGGTAGGTCCAATGTCGTTGAAGCAAGCATGTAAAACGCTTCCTCCGGGAAATTATCTGGGAACGAGATCGGTGCTTCGTCGTTCGGGATGTCCCCGGCGGCGAATCCGCAGTATGGGTTTTCAAAATCAAGGCACAACTCCACGCGCGTGCCGACGCTGTCCTGGTACCAGCTGGGGTAGCCGTGGTCCGTATTCACCGGCCCCACTGCCACGATGCCACCGGGGTTCTTCTCCACAACTTCGGTCGCGGCTTGTGCGGGCGTAATGGTCGCCAGTGCCAGTAGGCCGATGGCCATCAGCGCGATCCTGGGTTTTTGCGATCCCCTGCTGCGTGCACGTGGCGCAGACGATGCGGGATGGTTCAATTTCATGTCGACTCCTTGGACGAGCTAAAAGATACACAAACTGTGCATGGCCCACCCTTGGGAAACCTTGATGCCCACAATCACCGAACGATCGTGCTTTTCGAATGGAGTGGCTGCGCTGCTTCCGACTGGAAATGCCCCCGACGTGGGAAATCGGTGTCAGGAAAACGAGGGCCCCGCCTGGGGAAGCGGGACCCTCGCCTGCGCCCAACCCTTTGAGGACGGCGCCAGGCCCGACCTGCGGATAGGGGGGTATCCGCTGGAGAGCCCTTACGGTGCAATCGCGCGCCTCATTGCGCCTTCGCATGTGGCACCTGTTGCGCTTACCGAGTGCGACCGTGAATCGATTCTGTCCATCTCACCCTATGAAAAGCCTAGGCGGCTTGGGCTTATGAGATAGGAGTCGCTTTTGTCGAAGGCTGGTGGCGACGCGAAAGCGCGGTGGGAGGATTTTCCACGTGGACGGACTTTGTCTGGACGCGCGCGAGAACCACGTGCGCACCCGCCGGGGACTACTGCAATGTCGCTAGAAGCGCGCGGCTATCGAGTGGCTGCGGTCGCACGCGGAAATCCCCCGCCATCTATGGAGAGCAGCTCAAGCGCGTCGCCTCCATGGCTCCACCAGGGCAAACGAAGTAACAACGGGGATCGGAAATACCGGGAACCGTTCTCTCCGCCGAGTTGGCGAATGGATATTGCAATGACTCTTTTAAAGTGGGCCCTACCGGGATCGAACCGATGACATTCACGGTGTAAACGTGACGCTCTACCAGCTGAGCTAAAGGCCCTTGGCACTACTGAATTCGTTTGGTTTTGGATCCGCCGGAAGTGTTCGTGACAAGAATATGACTGTGGCAATGTACCCGCCCGAGCTGTCGAATAGACGCAAGAATTCTTCGACACCTGTTAGGTGAGTAGGTCCAGTGCCTCTCGGTAGCGCGCGATGGCGCGCGCCTCATGGATGGGTGAACTAAACGAATCCACCACACGACCCTTCTGGATGAGGAACGTGTGCCGCGTTGCCGCGCCGGACTCGTTGTTGAATGCGCCATAGCACTTCGCTACGGCACCGTGCGGCCAGAAATCGGCCAACAGATCAAACCCGAAATGGGCCTGGTCCGCGTAGGTGCGCAATGCGTATTTGTGATCCACCGAAACGCCCATGATGCGGGTGTTACGTATGGCAAATTCCTCGCGAACCTGTTCCAGCTCTTCAAGTTCCGACCCGCAAACCGCGGAAAACGCGAACGGGTAAAAGACCAGGAAGTAGGCCTGCTCGCCCAGTGCCCGGGACTCGATGAGTTCACCGTGCTGGTTGGGAAGGGCGAAGACCGGGGCCGTTTGACCGGCCCGAGGCGTCGGGGAAATGTTCCCCGCTGCCGGATGTGATAATTCCACGCGCTAGTTCTTGCGGCGCGCAACAAGTCGAGTGGCCGACCAATCCTCCGAAACACCCTCGGTGTTTGTGACATGGAGGCCTGCGGTGGGAGCATCTGCCTGAATCGAGGCGGGTGACACATGGCCATCTCGTCCCGGTTTCGGGGTCAAGAGCCATACGACCCCCTTTTCATCCAGGTTGACCAGCGAATCAACGAGGGCATCGATAAGATCCCCATCGTCGGCGCGCCACCAATAGACGATTCCGTCCACAACCTCGTGGTCTTCCTCTGTCAGTAGTTCGGAACCCACTGCTTCCTCAAGGGAATCGCGCAGATCAAAGTCCACATCGTCGTCGTACCCGAGTTCCTGGATCAGGTCCCCGTCTTTGAAGCCCATTTTGTGTGCGGCTTCGTGCTTTGCCGGTGCGGCGTCGCTCACGTCACTCCTCCTGCTGCTGTAAAGCGTCTGGTTACAACCAAACACCCTTTTTGCGCTCTCATCAAGCGCAGAGGCTTCAACACGCCGAAATAGTGACGACTTCGACCTGATTTCGTCTCTCGGCGCATTGCCTGTTAACTCCAAATCATCGCATGTGTAGGGCCCAGATACGTTTTGGGTCCCCATGCGCATTAGAGTGTAATCGGCGGTCCGCGACCAACCACCCTTGGGGAACGGGCCACAACTTTGGCGCTTGCACCGCCACTGCGGTTCGAGGCATGCAATCTAGCGCTCGGCCCGCAGTCCCCGCTGTACCCCATAACGAGGAGAAGATGGACGTGGCTGTAGAGGAACACATTTCTCACATCCGTAGCGGCTTGACTAGCCAGTTGCCGGACCGGGATCCGGAGGAGACCGCCGAATGGATTGAGTCCTTCGATGATCTGGTCGAAACCCAGGGCACCGAGCGTGCCCAGTACATTGTTCGTTCATTGCTCCAGCGCGCTGGCGCCAAGAGCGTGGGCGTCCCCATGGTCACCACCACCGACTACGTCAACACGATCCCGGTGGACCAGGAACCGGAGTTCCCCGGCGATGAACAGATTGAACGCCGCTACCGCGCCTTCATGCGCTGGAATGCCGCCGTCATGGTGCACCGCGGGCAGCGCCCCGGGGTCGGCGTCGGCGGACACATCTCCACCTACGCCGGAGCGGCGACCCTGTACGAAGTGGGCTTCAACCACTTCTTCCGGGGCAAAAGCCACCCGGGCGGCGGCGACCAGGTTTTCTTCCAGGGCCACGCCTCCCCCGGCATGTACGCTCGCGCCTTCCTCGAAGGGCGCTTGAGCGAAGAGGACATGGACGGGTTCCGCCAGGAAAAGTCCCGCGAGGGACATGCACTGCCGTCCTACCCGCACCCGCGCTCGCTGCCGGACTTCTGGGAATTCCCGACCGTCTCCATGGGCATTGGCCCGATGAACGCGATCTACCAGGCGCAGTCCAACCGCTACCTGCAGAACCGCGGCATCAAGGACACCTCCGACCAGCACGTCTGGGCCTTCCTGGGCGACGGCGAGATGGACGAGCCGGAATCGCGCGGTCTGTTGCAGCTTGCCGCCAACGAGAAGCTCGACAACCTGACCTTCGTGGTCAACTGCAACCTGCAGCGTCTTGACGGGCCGGTTCGCGGCAACGGCAAGATCATGCAGGAGCTTGAGGCCTTCTTCCGCGGCGCCGGCTGGAATGTCATCAAGGTTGTCTGGGGCCGCGAGTGGGATGCCCTGCTCGATGCCGACACCGACAACTCCCTGGTCGACATCATGAACCAGACCCCGGACGGCGACTACCAGACCTACAAGGCCGAAAACGGCGCCTTCGTCCGCGAGCACTTCTTCGGAAAGTCACCGCAGACCAAGGAACTGGTGGCCAACCTGACGGACGAGGAAATCTGGAACCTCAAGCGAGGCGGCCACGATTACCACAAGGTCTTCGCAGCGTACAAGGCAGCGACCGAGTTCAAGGGCAAGCCGACGGTCATCCTGACCAAGACCGTCAAGGGCTACGGCCTGGGCCCCCACTTCGAGGCCCGCAACGCCACGCACCAGATGAAGAAGATGACGCTCGGGGACCTGAAGGCCTTCCGCGACCACCTGCGCATCCCGATCACCGACGAGCAGCTTGAAGCCGACCCGTACATGCCTCCGTACTACCGTCCGGAGCAGGACTCGGCCGAGTACAAGTACATGATGGAACGCCGCGAGGCCCTGGGCGGTGCCGTGCCTTCGCGCCGGACCAAGTCCAGGGAAATCCACCTGCCGGAGGAGAAGGCCTACGAGGTCGCCGCCCGCGGTTCGGGCAAGCAGCAGGCCGCCACCACCATGGCGTTCGTGCGTCTGCTCAAGGACCTGATGCGCGACAAGGAATTCGGCAAGCGCGTTGTGCCGATCGTTCCCGACGAGTCCCGCACCTTCGGCATGGACTCGTTCTTCCCGACCGCGAAGATCTACAACCCTGACGGACAGAACTACCTGTCGGTGGACCGCGAACTGGTCCTTGCCTACAAGGAATCTCCGCTCGGGCAGCTGATCCACCCGGGCATCAACGAAGCCGGCGCGGTTGCCGCCTTCACCGCCGCGGGCACCGCCTACGCCACGCACGACGAACCGTTGATCCCGATCTACGTGTTCTACTCGATGTTCGGCTTCCAGCGCACAGGCGATGCCTTCTGGGCAGCCGGCGACCAGATGACCCGCGGGTTCATCATGGGCGCCACCGCAGGTCGCACCACGCTGACCGGCGAGGGCCTGCAGCATGCCGACGGGCACTCCCCGATCCTTGCCTCCACCAACCCTGCCGTGATCACCTACGACCCTGCCTATGGGTACGAGATCGGTCACATCATGAAGGCCGGCTTGGAGCGCATGTATGGCGGCAAGCACGAGAACCCCGACGTGATGTACTACATCACGATCTACAACGAGCCCTACCAGCAGCCCAAGGAACCGGAGAACCTCGATGTTGCCGGCGTGCTTGGCGGCATCTACCAGGTCTCCCCGGCCACCGTCGACGGACCGCGGGCCCAGCTGCTCGCCTCCGGTGTGGCGGTGCCGTGGACCATTGATGCACAGCGCATTTTGGCCGAGGACTGGGGGGTGTCGGCCGATGTCTGGTCCGTGACTTCCTGGAACGAGCTGCGCCGCGACGGCCTGGAGTGCGAGGAGCAGTCGTTCCTTGACCCGGCTGCCGAACCGCGCGTGCCGTTCGTTGCCCAGCAGCTGGCAGGGGCCACCGGCCCGATCGTTGCGGTGACCGACTACATGAAGGCCGTACCGGACCAGATCCGCCAGTTCGTGCCCAATGAGTTCGCCACCCTGGGCGCCGACGGGTTCGGTTTCTCCGACACCCGCGCCGCCGCACGTCGCTTCTACAAGATCGACGCGCACTCGGTGGTTGTTCGCACCCTGCAAATGCTGGCCAAGCGCGGGGAGGTCGATGCCTCGGCTCCGGCCCAGGCCTTTGCCAAGTACAAGCTCGACGACGTCACCGCCGGCACCAGTGGCAACGCGGGCGGCGACGCCTAGCTTCTGGCAGTAGCCGATCAACGGCGGTGGCACCGGTTTCCCCACACGTGGGGTAAATCGGCGCCACCGCCGTTTTCGTCTGCCCTCGTATTGGCTGCCCGGAATGATCCTGCGGTGCGCTCCACCGCCGGGCCTCGGCACCCCGGAAGTGTCGAACGTCATTGTGTGAAACATACAAAATAGTTCGTCGGCGTGATGATGCGTATGCTCATTCTATGAGTGATGAGCAAACGTCGAATCCGGCACAGCGGATCCGGCCCTTCCGGCAAGCCAAGGCCAGCCCGGAAACCCTCAAAAGGCTCAAGCAGCACCTGGGCGTGCTCTCCACGGTGGCGCTGAAGCACCTGGACCAGTCACTGCCTTGGTACCGGGGACTGCGGCCCGAAGAGCGCGCGGCGCTGGGCTTGGTGGCGCAGAAGGGAATTGCTTCCTTCGTCTCCTGGTACGAACGGCCCACCACTTCCCCGCAGTGGGTGCTCAACGACGTCTTCGGCGCCGCACCCACCGAACTGACGCGATCCATCAGCCTGCAAAAGGCCCTCCAACTGATCCGCACCATTGTCGAGGTCGTTGAATCCCAGGTTCCTGACATCGCCCCGGAGGCCGAGCACACGCAATTGCGCGAGGCGGTCCTGCGCTACTCGCGGGAGGTCGCCTTCGCCGCGGCCGACGTGTACGCCCGGGCGGCAGAGACACGCGGTGCCTGGGACTCGCGGCTCGAGGCACTGGTGGTGGATGCCGTCATGCGCGGAGAATCCCAGGATTCCCTCCGCTCCAGGATTGCCGCCGTGGGCTGGAAGTCGCACGAAAACATCTTGGTGATGATCGGAGCAACCCCGGCCTCCTCCCAGGTGGGATTCGTCAGTGAACTCCGCCGCGCGGCAGCCCGCTATGCCCGCGACTCGCTGGTCGGTGTCCACGGTGAACGCGCCATCCTGATGCTCGGCGGCGTGGAAGCCGACCGGGCCGGGCTGGACCGGCTCGCCACGTTTTTCGGCGAAGGACCGGTGGTCTACAGTCCCTTGGCCCCGACGCTCAAGGAAGCCTCCGCCAGCGCCAAGGCAGCCTTCGCCGCCATCGCCGCCGCCAAGGCCTGGCCACTGGCTCCGCGACCGGTGGATGCCGATGACCTCTGGCCCGAGCGAGTCATGAACAACGACTCCGAGGCGCGCGAGGCGCTGGTCTCGGGGATCTACAAGCCGCTCATCAAAGCTGGAAACGGCCTGATTGAAACGCTATCGAGCTATCTGTCGCTGGGCCACTCTCTGGAGGGAACGGCCCGAGAGTTGTTCGTCCATGCCAACACGGTGCGCTATAGACTTAAAAGGGTGTGCGACGTCACCGGGTGGGATCCCTTGGTTCCGCGCGAGGCGTTCGTGCTGCAAACCGCGTTGGTGGTGGGTCGACTGGACGCCGAAACAACCGAAATCTTGTCCGAAACGCGGCAATCGGTGCCGCGCAAGAGCCCGACCACCTTGTAGGATTCATACAAAAGCACGCCGACAAGTCGGTGTGCGAAAACAGCCGTCGAGACCGACATCTTTGGAAAGCTGGAGTAGTGCTAGCAATCGTGTGCCCTGGACAGGGCTCCCAGACCCCCGGATTCCTTTCTCCGTGGCTCGAGGTTCCGGGTGTTTCCGAACATCTCGCCGGACTCTCCGCCATCACGGAGCGTGACCTGACCGCCCACGGGACCGTGTCGGACGAAGAAACCATCAAGGACACCGCGGTGGCACAGCCACTGATCGTTGCCGCAGGCCTCATTGCCGCGCGCGCCCTCTTCGGTGACGAGCTTCCGGCGAACGTCGTGTTGGCCGGACACTCCGTCGGCGAGATCACCGCCACCGCGCTGGCCGGTGCCCTCAGCGAGCAGGACGCGATGGTGTTCGTGCGCGAGCGCGCAAACGCCATGGCCTTGGCTGCAGCTGCCACCCCGACCGGCATGGCAGCGGTCCTGGGCGGAGACGCCGACGAGGTCAACGCGGCTATCTTGGCGGCCGGGCTGACACCGGCCAACGCCAATGGAGGCGGCCAGATCGTTGCCGCCGGCACGCTGGAACAAATCGAGGACTTTGCAGCCAATCCCCCGGCCAAGGCACGCGTGATTCCGCTCAAGGTCGCAGGCGCTTTCCACACCCACCACATGGCCCCGGCCGTGCAGGTGCTCCAGGAGCTTTCCGCAACATTGGAGGCCAAGGACCCGACCATCACGCTGCTGTCCAACTACGACGGGCAGGCCGTTGCCGGTGGCGAAGCGAACCTTGCCTCGCTGGTCGCCCAGGTCTCGCGTCCGGTGCGCTGGGACAAATGCATGGAGGAGCTCGCCGCACAGGGAGTCACCGGCATCATCGAACTTGCGCCGGCAGGAACCTTGGTGGGACTGGCCCGCCGCGGCCTGAAAGGCATCCCGACCCTTGCGTTGAAGTCCCCTGAAGACCTCGAGGCGGCACGCGCCTTCGTACTCGAACACACCCAAGCATAGGAAGTTCAGGAATCATGACTGCAGTGATGAACCAAACCACCGCGCGCGAATTCAGCCGCATCCACGGCGTGGGTTCCTTCCGTCCCGACGTCATTGTGAGCAACGACGACGTGTGCCAGTGGATCGATTCCTCGGACGAGTGGATCCAGCAGCGCACCGGCATCGTGACCCGCGCCCGCGCCGGGGCTGACACCTCGCTGCTGGACATGGCCGAGGGGGCTGCGCGCGAAGCCCTGAAGTCAGCCGGCATCGAGGCCAGCCAGCTTGGCGCGGTCATCGTCTCCACCGTAACCTTCCCGCATGCCACCCCGTCGGCAGCCGCCGCGCTGGCCGACCGCATCGGCGCCACCCCGGCACCGGCCTTCGACATTTCCGCCGCCTGCGCCGGTTACTGCTACGGCGTGGCCCAGGGCGACGCACTGGTTCGCTCCGGCATGGCCGAGTACGTACTGGTCATCGGTGCCGAGAAGCTGTCGGACTACATCGACAACCACGAGCGCACGATCTCCTTCCTGCTGGGCGACGGCGCCGGAGCAGTGGTCATCGGCCCGAGCGACATTCCCGGCATTTCTCCCTCGGTTTGGGGTTCGGACGGCTCGAAGTGGGGCGCCATCAGCATGACCCACTCGCAGCTTGACCTGCGCGATGCGGTCCTTCAGGCCGAGTCCTCCCCCGAGGGCGCATCCCTGATGGCGGCCACCGAGGCCCAGTTGTGGCCGACCCTTCGCCAGGACGGGCAGACCGTGTTCCGCTGGGCCGTCTGGGAGATGGCCAAGATGGCCAAACTCGCGCTCGAGAAGGCCGGCATCGGTTCCGAGGACCTCGTCGCCTTCATCCCGCACCAGGCAAACATGCGCATCATCGACGAGATGGTGAAGCAACTGAAGCTTCCGGAAACCGTGGTTGTCGCCCGCGACATCGCGAATGCCGGTAACACCTCCGCGGCCTCGATCCCGATGGCCATGGATCGGATGCTCAAGGAAAACCCGGAGCTTTCCGGCGGCCTCGCGCTGCAAATTGGGTTTGGCGCCGGGCTTGTCTTTGGCGCACAGGTCGTTGTCCTGCCCTAGGCTTTATCTCCAGGGACACAACCCATCATTCGGACCGCACACCTGTGGTCTGCATAGTCGTCGGGCTTGGTACCGGCAATCATAGAAAAGGAGCCATCATGGCTAGCAACGAAGAGATTCTGGCCGGCTTGGCCGAGATCGTCAACGAAGAGACCGGCCTGGAGACCGAGGCAGTCGAAATGGACAAGTCCTTCACCGAGGACCTGGACATCGACTCCATCTCGATGATGACCATCGTCGTCAACGCCGAAGAGAAGTTCGACGTGAAGATCCCGGACGAAGAGGTCAAGAACCTCAAGACCGTTGCAGATGCAGTGAACTTCATCGCCGGCGCACAGGTCTAAGCCAAGTAGTGATGCGTCCCCTTGAAGCGTGTTCCCTCGCGGAAGCACGTTTCAAGGGGAGGCATCGTTTTCACTTCATGTTTCCCGGTTGGCAGGCCCTGAGACGCCAACAAGCTTTACCGGTTTCGTCACCGATCCCCAGATTTTCGATTCAATCCGGACACCGTCCATTCGGCAACAGTCCGACGCTTGGATCGCGCGCTAGCCTCGCTAGCCGTTTCGCCCCCAACCAGTAGAGAGTTTCAACATGGCTCGCAAAGTTGTTATCACCGGCCTTGGTGCCACTACCCCCATCGGCGGGGACGTCCCGACCCTGTGGGCCAATGCCCTCAAGGGTGTCTCCGGCGCCCATCTGCTGCCCGACGAGTGGGTTGAAACCTACAACCTTCCGGTGAAGTTTGCCGCCAAGGCCTCCAACCCGGCCTCCGAGGTCCTCTCACGCGTTGAAATGAAGCGCATGGACCCGTCCACCCAGTTCGCCGTGGTCGCCGCGCGCGAGGCGTGGAAGGACGCGGGCATCGAGGAGATGGACCACGACCGCCTGGCCGTGGCCTTCGCCACCGGCATCGGCGGGGTCTGGACCCTCCTGGACGCGTGGGACACCCTGAAGGAAAAGGGCCCGCGTCGCGTGCTGCCGATGACAGTACCCATGTTGATGCCCAATGGACCTGCAGCTGCCGTGTCGCTTGACCTGGGTGCCCGCGCCGGCGCGCACACCCCGGTTTCTGCCTGCGCCTCGGGCACCGAGGCCATGCACATCGGTCTTGAGCTGATCCGCTCGGGCAAGGCTGACGTGGTGATGTGCGGCGGAGCCGAAGCAGCCATCCACCCCATGCCCATGGCTTCCTTTGCCGCCATGCAGGCCTTGTCCAAGCGCAACGACGACCCGGAGCATGCTTCGCGTCCGTACGACATCGACCGTGACGGCTTCGTCATGGGCGAAGGCGCCGGTGCCTTGGTGCTTGAGGCCGAGGAACATGCCATCGCCCGCGGTGCGACGATCTACGCCGAACTGGCAGGCACCTCGGTGACGGCCGATGCGTACCACATCACCGCACCGGACCCGCAGGGCCTGGGTGCCACCCGAGCCCTGAAGGCGGCCATGTTTGACGGCCTCATCCAGCCAGAAGACGTGGTCCACGTCAACGCGCACGCCACTTCCACCCCGGTGGGCGACAAGCCCGAGTACACCGCCCTGCGCGCCGCCCTGGGTTCGCACCTGGACAAGGTATGCGTCTCGGCCACGAAGTCGCAGATGGGACACCTGCTGGGCGCCTCCGGCGCAGTCGAATCGGTCTTGGCCGTGCTGGCCGTGTACCACCGCAAGGCTCCGGTTACCATCAACCTGGAAAACCAGGATCCGGAAATCCCGTTGGACGTGGTTGTCGGCACGCCGCGTGAGTTGCCTGAGGGCACCATCGTCGCCCTGAACAACTCGTTCGGCTTCGGCGGACACAATGCCGTCGTTGCCATCCGAAGCGTCTAATACGCGCGCAGGCGCAGCCTGAGGCACCAAAGAGCGGTGGCCCGAAGTTCACGTGGAACTTCGGGCCACTGCTCTTTGCGTATATGCCTGCAGCCGGACCTTGCGGTCGTCACTTCATCTGGTGAAAATCCTACGCGTCGTTTTGTCGGCAGGTAGAGGAGTACACCGGTTGGCTCATTGACCAGGAGGAGTGGTCGATGACTTCATTGGCGGTACAGAGATAGAACGGGTCAGATGACCTGGTGCAGCCAACGGACGGGCGCACCCTCTGCTGCGTAGCGGAAAGGCTCGAGCTCCTCGTCCCAGGCCTCGCCGAGGGCAATCGAGAGTTCCTGGTAGACAATCGCGGGATCCCCAGCGCCCTTTTCATAAGCCCAGCGGATGCGTTCCTCGCTGACCATGATGTTGCCTGCAGCATCGGTGGTGGCATGGAAAATTCCGAGCTCCGGGGTATGGGACCAACGGCTCGAATCGACACCGGGACTCGCTTCCTCGGTGACCTCGTAGCGCAGGTGTGCCCAGCCGCGAAGTGCGGACGCCAAAAGAGCACCGGTACCGGGCTTGCCGGTCCAGTTGACTTCCGCCCGGGACATGCCCGGGGCGGCGCTCTGCTCGGTCCAGTGCAGATCGGTCCGCTGGTCGACAACGGAACCGATCGCCCACTCGATGTGCGGGCACAGCGCTGAGGGGGCCGAGTGTACGAAAAGTACGCCCCTGGTCAGTGCGTCAGACATGCTTTCCTCCGATGTGCTGTTGGAACGTCTTCCCCAACGTCAACAACCCTGATTCGAAGTCAAACAAGTCCTGATTAGTATTGTGCACGATTATACGGCGTTCGGCCAGCGGCTTTCGACCATGACTTCGGATTATGCGCGCGGATGGGCCCGCTGATAGCTCTCCTTCAGCCGTTCGACGGAAACGTGGGTATAAAGCTGCGTGGTGGCCAACGAGGAATGTCCCAGGATCTCCTGGACCGCGCGCAGGTCCGCCCCGCGGTCCAAAAGGTGCGTTGCCGCACTGTGGCGAAGTGAGTGGGGGCCGCGGGCAGCAGTGTCCCCCAGTGCCGCCAGCGCATCGGAAACCAATTGGCGCGCCTGTCGGGCGTCAAGCCGCTTGCCTCGACGGCCCAGCAGCAAGGCGTGGCCGGAGTCGTCCGTCCGCAAGACCGGTCGGGCCCTCCGCAGCCAGTTGTCAACGGCGTTCATGGCAGGCTGCCCGAAGGGCACGGTGCGTTCCTTGTTGCCCTTTCCGATCACCCGTAGGGTGCGGCGGTCCAGGTCGACATCGTTGATGTCCAATGACACCAGCTCCCCCACGCGGATGGCGGTCGCGTAGAGCAACTCCAGGATGAGTTTGTCGCGGTCGGCGAGCGCGAGCTGTTCGCGGGTGGGCTCCGGGGCCTTGGCCTCTGGTGTGCCCTGGGGCACGGGAACCGGCTTGAAGATGCGTTCGATCTGGTTGTTCTGCAGGATGTGCGGGAGACGTTGTTCCCGTTTGGGCGATTTCAGCCGGATGGCGGGATTGGTGGCGATGAGTTCTTCACGCACTGCCCAGGTGAGGAAGCTGCGGATGGTTGCGGAGCGACGGGCCAAGGTGGCGCGGGCGAGTCCTGACTCCTGCAGGGCCATGAGCCAGGCGCGTAGGAGGGTGAGGTCCAGGCCTGCCAAGGTCGTGGCGCCGCGTGGGATGGCGTAGGCGTAGAGATTGCCGATGTCGCTGCCGTAGGCGCGCAAGGTGTGTTCACTGCGTTCGCGCTCCAGGGCCATGTATCTCAGGAAGCCGTCGCGGGCACTTTGGAGCTCGGCGGGCAGGCGTGTGGCTTCGTTGGTTTGTTCGATTGGCTCTGGCACGTCTCTACTGTCTCCCGTACCCCGTGCTGGGACGATGATGCCACGCCGGTCGGTGCGCTTCCGGCATGTCTCATCGGGGTTCCGGGGCTCCGCGTTGCGGTTCCCTGCCGTTGGGAAAGCGGCGTATCCATCCGGTGCCGGAGCGTTCAGCCAGTCCGCGTGTGGACAGGCGCGAGAGTCCTCCGAGGATGGCTCCCATTCCCAGTCCGGCGAGCGCCGCCAGCTGGTCGGCGGTGCGCGGGGACCGTACGGGCAGGGCGTCGAGGAGGAGCAAGTCCTGAATCGCCAGCCCGTCGTAGTCCCGTGGTTCTTCCCTGTCGTTGCTGGCCTGTTGGGCTTGAACGTCCGCGGGAGCGGGATCGGGGAGTTTGAGCAGTTCGAGTGCCTCGGCGGCGTCGGTGACGAGGATGGCCGCGCCCTCCCGGATGAGTCGGTGGCAGCCTGCGGAGTTGGCGGAGAAGACGGAACCCGGGATAGCACCTACTTCTCGGCCCATCTCCGCCGCGTGGCGTGCGGTGCTCAGTGCCCCGGAGCGCCAGCGTGCCTCGGCGACGACGGTCGCAGCACATAGCGCGGCGATCAACCTGTTGCGTTGAAGGAACCGCCAGCGCGTTGGGGTGGCACCGGGGGCGACCTCGGCGATGAGCAGTCCCTGTCGATGGACGGACTTGAGCAAGTCGTCGTTGCC
Organism: Paeniglutamicibacter sp. ZC-3; assembly: GCF_025847175.2. Taxonomy (NCBI): domain Bacteria; kingdom Bacillati; phylum Actinomycetota; class Actinomycetes; order Micrococcales; family Micrococcaceae; genus Paeniglutamicibacter; species Paeniglutamicibacter sp. ZC-3. The sequence goes on from NZ_JAOYTG010000006.1 coordinate 44,238, forward strand.
GACCGGGTAGAAACGGTTCAATCCCCCTGCCATGACAGCAATCGTGGCAGGTAGCAGGGGTTCGCCCGGGCGGGTGCGTGCGGGTGGATCTTCGGCGAGCGCCGCCTGATGTGCCTGTGCGTCGATGCCATACGCTCCCCCGGACACGATGCAGATCCCGCGTGCCCGTAGCCCGTGGACCAGTTCCGCGGTGACGGTGCGTCCGTATTCGGTGGCGTCGCGGGATCCGACGATCGCGGCGAGCCGGGCGGGATCGCGCAGGATGGCGAGGTTGCCGGTGCCGCGGTACCAGAGGGCCAGTGGTGCGGCCAGGCCGAGGGCCTCAAACCCCTGGGGCCAGTTCCCGTCTCCGGGGTGGATGATCCCTCCCCCGAGCGTGGACATGAGCTTGAGGTCTGACTGGGGGTCCGCGAGCGCGGCGCGGGGGCGCCAGCGTTCGAGTCCGGCATCCAGGCGCAGGCTCGCACGGCTGGCTCCGTGTGCGTCGAGCAGTTCGGCGACCTGTTGCTGTTCGTGGGCCGGGGCAGGGCCGGTGTGGTCGTGGATGATGCGGTACGCTTCCACCGCTCCGCTGACCTGCACGAGTGCCGCTCCGGTCTGGTCGTTGGGTTCGATGATGTGGGTGAGGCCGGCGCGTGCCAAGACCTCCGGGTCTGCATTGCTCATGTCTGCGTGGCTTCCGGCTCGTTGGATGCTCCCGGGCGGGGTATGCACTTGGTCCCCGGTATCGCGCATGGAAGGGGATGCGTGGGTGCCGGGGGGTGCGTCTGTGGTGCTGCATTCATCGTGCCTCCCATCCAAGGAACCTTGGAGGCGTCCAAGCGCGGTCTGGGGAACCACGCAGGGAACCTCGATCCGGCTGCAATGCTGTGTGGGCAAGTCGGCAGGAACCTCGTGGAAGCACTCTGCGGGCGGTCCTGGCCCGGTGCCGCTTCGACAATATCGTGGGCGGGATGCGTCGGGATGTTGCTAGTCGGACGCCAAATAGGTAACGATAGGTTCAGCCCGCCTACCGACGGTCACGTGCATCCGAGGCGGACCCGCCGGTAGATACTACTGAAACGGAACTAGGCCTGACACATGAAACGCATGAAGCTTCCTTTTATCGCCGCCCTGTCAGTGGTGGCCGGTTCGTTGGTTCTCAGCGGATGCTCCAATCCCACGGCGGCTCCTGCGCCGGATGAATCGGGCGCCACCGACCAAAGCCTGACCGTATCCTCCGCGGATTTCACCGAATCCGAGATCATCGGCAACCTCTACGCCGAGGCATTGAAGGACAAGGGGTACACGGTTGAGACCAAGTTCCGCATCGGCACCCGCGAGGCCTACATCCCGGCGCTGGAGGACGGTTCCATCGACCTGATCCCCGACTACACCGGCAACCTGCTGCTGGCCCTGGACGAGGACGCCGATGTCAGCTCGCCCGAATCGATCCTTTCGGCCCTTCCTGCGGTTCTGGAGGCCAAGAAGCTGACCATGCTCACCCCGGCTGCCGCGGAGGACAAGGACGCGGTGGTGGTCACCCGTGCCACCGCCGACAAGTGGTCACTCACGACCATCGAAGACCTTGCAGCACACAACGACGAGGTGGTCATGGCCGGCCCCCCCGAATTCAACAAGCGTCCCGTGGGCCTGCCGGGGCTCGAGAAGAACTACGGATTTGTACCCTCCAAGTTCGAACCGATTTCCGATGGCGGCGGTCCTGCCACCGTCAAGGCGTTGCTCGACGGCAAGGTCACGGCCGCGAACATCTTCACCACCAGCACAGCGATCCCGGCCAACGACCTGGTCGTGCTGGAAGATCCCAAGAACAACTTCCCTGCGCAGCAGGTCGTTCCGGTGGCCGCCGCGAACAAGCTCGATGAGACGGCCGTGGAGACCCTCGATGCAATTTCGGCAAAGTTGAGCACCGAGGAGCTGATCAAGCTCAACGAGCAGGTTTCCGGCAGCGCCAAGGTGGAACCAAAGCAGGCGGCCATCAATTGGCTTACGGACCAGGGACTACTGGGCAACTAACGCATAACCACGCCCCCGAATCGACAAGACTAGAACACTTGTTCTACTCGGGGGTAAATGCTCTCTCCCGCCGGTGGGAGCAACCCATTTTTGACCGTTTTCGCGCAGCACCGCCACCGATAGGACCCGAGAACCAGCAATGATTACCTTCGAATCAGTGTCCAAGTCCTATCCCGGTGGCACCCAGGCCGTGACCGACCTGGACCTGGAAATTCCCACCGGTTCGTTTACCGTCCTGGTCGGGCCCAGCGGCTGCGGCAAGACCACCTCGATGCGCATGATCAACCGCATGGTCACCCCCAGCAGTGGCCGCATCTGCATCGACGACCAGGACGTTGCTGACATCCGGGCTGTCACGTTGCGCTTGGGCATCGGCTATGTGCTGCAGAATGCAGGCCTGTTCCCGCACCGCACCGTGGTGGACAATGTGGCCACCGTCCAGCGCCTGCTGGGACTCTCCAAGGCCCAGGCCCGCACCAAGGCTTACGAGGCGATGGAACGGGTGGGGTTGGACGCCTCGATGGCCAACCGCTACCCCGCACAACTATCCGGCGGGCAGCAGCAACGCGTAGGCGTGGCCCGTGCCCTGGCTGCCGACCCGCCGATCCTGCTCATGGACGAGCCCTTCAGCGCGGTGGACCCGATCGTGCGCCTTGAATTGCAGCAGGAGGTCCGGCACCTCCAGGCGGAGATCAAGAAAACCATCGTGATGGTCACCCACGACATCGACGAAGCACTTTCCCTGGGCGACCGAATCGCGGTGCTTGCTCCCGGCGGGGTTCTTCACCAATATGCTCCGCCGCTTCAGATCCTCACGCGGCCGGCCACCGACTTTGTCGCCTCAATGGTCTCCAAGGACCGCGGTTTCCGTCAGTTGTCCTTCGCAACGCTGCAGGACGTGCAGGCCACCGCGCTTCCCGCCCCCGGCGCCGACGACCTGATCGAGCTGGGGACGCTCGCACCGGGATGGAAGCTTCGGCTGGACACCGCGCAGGGCAGGGCGGTATGGATCGATCCCACGGGGGCGGAGTTTGCAGCTGGCGGCGCGGTCCGGCGCGGGGACACGGTGCGCTCGGCACTTGATGCGGTGCTGGCCTCCCCGGTCTCGGCGGCACTGTTGCTGAACGGCGACTCGGTGCCGACCGCCTGCGTGACCATCGATGACCTGGCACCGTACCTGCGCCACGGCGTGCGGAACCCGGCATGAGGTGGCTGCTGGACAATGCCGGGCAGGCCTGGGCGCTTACGCTCGAACACCTGTACCTGAGCATTGTCCCCACCATGGTGGGTGTGGTCGTTGCACTGGCCCTCGGGCTGGTCTTCGGGAACAAGCCGCGCGCCCGGGGTGCGATCACCGCGGTGGCCAGCGCGATCTTCACCATCCCCTCGCTGGCCCTGTTCGTGGTGATTCCCTCGATCATCGGCACCCAGATCCTTGACCCGTTGAACGTGGTCATTGCGCTGAGCCTGTACTCGGCCTCCTTGTTGGTGCGCACGGTGTTTGACGCGCTGGACGCGGTGGCCCCGGAGGTCCTGAACGCGGCCGAAGCGCTGGGCTACTCCCGCGCCCGGCGCAGGGTGTTCGTGGACCTGCCGCTGGCCGTGGCGCCGCTAGCCGCCGGCACGCGGGTCGCGGCGGTGACAAACGTGTCACTGGTGTCCGTGGGTGCCGTAATCGGCGTCGGCGGGCTGGGCCAGCTGTTCGTGGCCGGATACCAGCGCAACTACCCCGACCAGATCCTGGCCGGCATCATTGTGATCCTCGCGCTCGCACTGGTCCTTGACCGCCTCATCGCCGGCGCCGCCCGGCTGCTGACCCCCTGGCTGCACAGCGGTGCAGCCCCGTCAGGGTCCACGGGCAGGCGTCGGCCTGCCAACGGCCGCGAAAAACCGGTCGTCCCGGCGGCTCCGGATGCCGCGGTCCGGGAGGCGGGCAAATGATCAACGAGATGCTCTCCTACTTCGCCGACGCCGCGAACTGGTCCGGGGACGCGGGTATCCCCGCCCGACTGGGCGAACACCTCTGGTATTCCCTTCTTGCGGTGCTGGCCGCAGCCGTCATCGCATTCCCTGTCGGCCTGTTCATTGGACACACGGGAACCGGCACGGTGTTCCTGGTGTCGGCCTCCAACGTGCTGCGGGCGCTACCCTCGCTGGGCATCATGACGCTGCTGGTGCTCCTGATGGGCATCGGATTGGTGCCGCCCCTGGCAGCCCTGGTGCTGATCGCGATCCCGCCGATCCTGGCAGGGGTGTACGCGGGGGTGGCCAACGTCGAGCCCTCGGTGGTGGATGCAGCGCGGGCCATCGGCATGAAGGATTCGCGGATCATCCTGCAGGTCGAACTTCCCCTGGCGCTGCCGCTGATCCTCGGCGGGATGCGCGGGGCGATCCTGCAGGTCGTGGCCACGGCCACGATCGCCGCCTACGTGAACCTGGGTGGGCTGGGCCGCTACATCTTCGACGGGCTGGCCCTCTTCGACTACGGCGAGGTGCTGGTCGGTGCCGTGCTGGTCACCGGCCTCGCACTGGTGCTCGACGGATTGCTGGCCCTGCTGGCCAAGGCAGTGTCCCCTGCCCGTCGATCAATCGACCGATAAGTTGGCATTCCTCGGCGAACGCGGCTATCCCACGTCGCCCTTGCCGTGCTGGCGCAGCTGGATGGCCACATCCACGTCGTCCGACGTGGGGCAGGCGTGGGAGTTCAGGTCGGCGATTGACCACGCGATGCGCAGCACCCTGTCGTAGCCGCGTGCACTGAGCCGCAGCGACTCCGTGGCCCGGTTCAGTCCGGCCAGGGTGGCCGAGAGCAGGCGCAGCTCGTTGCGCAGGATCGACCCGGGGACCTCCGCGTTGGTGCCAATACCCCAGCGCTTGAGCCGATCACGTGCCGCCGTACGGGCCTCGCCCACGCGCGCCGCGACCACGGCGGAGGATTCGCCGGTTCCACGCCCGGCCAGTTCGCGGGCAGAGAGCTGCGGAACGAAGAGCTGCATGTCAATCCGGTCCAGCAGTGGACCCGAGAGCCTGGCCAGGTAGCGGCGGCGCTGCATCGGGGTACAGGTGCAGTCGGTGCCCTTACCCAGGTTCCGCCCGCACGGACACGGGTTGGCGGCCAGCAGGAGCTGGAACCGGGCCGGGTAGCTGGCGGTGCCGGATGCCCGATGCAGGGTGAGCACGCCGGATTCCAGCGGCTGGCGCAGCGCGTCCAGGGCCGTCGCCGAAAATTCCGGCGCCTCGTCCAGGAAAAGCACGCCTCGATGTGCGCGCGAGGCGGCGCCGGGCCGTGGGATGCCGCTGCCTCCGCCGATCAGCGCCACCATGGAGGCGCTGTGGTGCGGGGACTCGAAGGGCGGGCGGCGCAGCAAGGAGTTGATGGGTCGCCCGCCGGACGACAACGAATGCACGGCCGTGGTTTCCAGCGCCTGGGCGTCGTCAAGATCCGGCAGCAAACCGGGCAGGCGCTGGGCGAGCATGGTCTTCCCGGCCCCGGGAGGTCCGGTGAAGAGCAGGTGGTGGCCGCCGGCTGCTGCCACCTCCAACGCGTACCGTCCCTGGGCCTGACCGACCACCTCGGAGAGGTCCATGCCCGGTGTGCGGGTTGCCGACCATCCGGCGTTCTTCCGCGAGGGCGAGTCGTGCCGCGCCCGGTACCGGAGATCCAGCGGATCGGCGCCGCATTCGGCAAGCACCTGGGACAGGTGGGCGTAGGACCGTACCGCGGCCCCGGCAACCAGTTCCGCCTCTGCCTGGTTCTCGGTGGCGACAACGACGTTCGGGTAGCCGTCCCGCACGGCCGCCATGACGGCCGGAAGCACCCCGGAGACGGGACGCAACGATCCGTCAAGCCCGAGTTCGGCAAGGTAGACAACGCCCGGTGCCGGGGCGATGGACCGGTCCGCGGCCAGCGCCGCCAGCAGGATCGCCAGGTCGAATCCGGAGCCGCGCTTGTGCAGCGTCGCGGGCGTCAGGTTCACCGTGAGGCGGCGGTTGGGCAGCGGGATGCCGGAGTTGCGGGCCGCGGAGCGGATGCGCTCGCGCGATTCGTTGAGTGCCGCGTCGGGCAGCCCCAGCAGGATGAAGGCGGGGATGCCGTTGCCCACGTCGGCTTCCACCTCGATGAGCTGGCCGTTGAGACCGGTCAGGCCGATGCCGAGGGTGCGGGCCAGGCTCACGATTCCACCCCGATCAGGTGTTCGATGCCCGGTTCGCGCCCCGGCGCCATGAGGATCGCCACCACGTCCACGCGCACGGTGTGTGGATTGCGGCGGTGGGTCACGCACCAGCGCCGCACCAGTCGTGAGAGCCTGCGCAGCTTCTGCGGGTTGACAGCCTCGGCCGGGTGCCCGAAGCCCACCGAGCTGCGCGTCTTGACCTCCACCCCGACGACCTGGCCGTCCGTTTCGGCGACGATGTCCAGCTCGCCGAAGTTGCAGCGCCAATTGCGTTCCAGAACCGTGTATCCGGCGCCGGTGAGATAGGCCGCGGCAAGCTCCTCACCCGCGGCGCCCAGTTCCTGGTTATGGCTCATCAGCAGACTCCTCTCCGTTCTGGGCCGCACGTCGCTCGTCGGGAGACGGTTGAACGGGAGCGGCCTGATGTCAAGGGTGCGCGCCTTGGCACGGCAACGAAGCCCGACCGGGCAGAGGTGTGGATAAGGGCGAATCCCCTTCCGGCGAGCGCGACATCATGCCGTGTAGCCCGGGGGGCACCGATAGAGATGCGCCTTCACCCGGGGGCATCGGCCACAACGGCAGGATACCGGTGTGGCCGCAAGCCGCAGCCAGGTGCCATCTACTTCAGCTACAGGTTCCTGCGGACCGCCGGAACCAAGCCCGCGGTAGCCAGGAGAGACTCCGCCGAGGAAGCTTCCCGCTGATCCCTCCATAAGTACGAAATCCACTCCGGTGGGAATCGTCTTGTTCAGCCAGCAAGCCTGACGTTCCCGCGACGCAAGGCATCGCTCTTGAGTTCGGCCACGCCGAAACTGCGTTCGTCGCCGAACAAGACATCAGTGGGAAACTCAGCCGAAGGTAGCGGACAGCGCCAGCGTGGTGATCGTTTCTACCTGACCGCACTGCGCCAAGGGCCCGGCCGCGAAGGTGCCCGGCACCCAGCGCCCGGGACTCATGTACCCGGCTCCCGGGGCCCGAAGGCGCGGATGCGGCCGGCTGCCCCACGCAGCACGGAGGTCTCCAACCGGAACTGGACCTCCAGGGGTTCGGCGCTGCCGTCGGCGGCAATCGCGTCGTGCACGGTGAGGGTCCCGGTGAGCTCTTCGGCCTCCGGTGCGGGATGGATCCAGAATTGGTGGTTCAGCGTGTAGCAGTGCGGGCCCACGTTCCCGTCGGCCCGGTGCGGAGAGCAACGCTGCGGCGCGCCTGTGGCCGCATTGCCCAGCTGCAGGGAGATCTCGACGTTTCCGTGCTGTTCGTTGCTGCGGCGGAACCAGATCAGCCCGTCTTCGCGCGGTCCGCGCACGTTGACGTAGTCGACCATCAGCAGCACCCCGTTGCCGAAGACCTGCGCGGTGTCCAGCCGTACGAACTCGGCGGGGGTTTGGTGGATCACCCGGTCCAGGACCACGGTTGCACCGAGCTCGGTGGGGCGTGGCCAATGCGTGTCGTCGGCATCCTCGGTGGACTCGTTGGCGGCGAGCAATGCCGCCCATTCTTCCGGGGTGGCGGCCTCGTCCGGGAGGGACCGATCCGGCGGCACCTCGGGCAGGCCCTCGCCGGTGTACACCTGGTGCGCAGCCAAGAGCTCGGCCAGCGCCTCGAGGACGCCCCGGGAGGCAGCGAATAGCTCCGGTGCCAGCTCTGGCCGGCGCAGGGCATCTGAGATCCGTCCCTGGCGGTCCTCCAGCGCGTGGGCGTAGTCCAGCAGTGCCGCGTTCAGGGCGGGGATGGAAGCATCGAAGGCGCGCTTTCCGACCTCGGGATCGTGCTCGACGCCGCCGAACTCGAAGGACAGCGAGCTGTCCTCAGAGTGGCCACCGGCGAGGAACCCGAAGTCCTCGGGTTCGGGTTCTTCCCCGTGGGCATCCCCCGGTCCGTTGGGGTCCTCGGGGTCGGGCTTGCCTGGCTGCTCGGTCATTTGCGTGGATTTCTTTCTGGTGCCTGGCTCGGACGCTGGGGCAGTTGGTTCCGGACTAGCCGCCGTAGGGCCAGGACCAGCCGCCGTTGTCCTCGGGGTCATAGGCGACCTTCCCGGATAGCGCATCCACGTCGAGGACGACCTTGCCCTTGACGCTTTGGCCCGGGTTGACCACCGGCGGCAGCAACACCGAATCATCGAAGCAGCCCCAGGCCGTTTCCGAGGTGACGTTGCGGTCCGCGGACCCGCTGGAGGTGGTCACCGAGAACGCCTCGGCGACCAGCGGCATGTACAGCTCCTGTGCCCCGCCACCGACCTTCGAGGAGACGGAGGCTGCCAGGGTCGCCTCGACGTCCAGGACCAGGAACTTGGTGCGCATCGGCTTGAGTTTCTGGTTCCCCACGCGTGATGTGCACTGCCCCAGCAACTGGGTGTTGGTGACCTCGATGGTGAAATAGTTCTTGTTCGTCTCTTCATCGACCAGGCCGGCCTTTTCGCCCGCCTTTTTCTGGACGTTGTCGAACCTGTCGGTCTTCACCTCGGAGCCGGTGGACGGATCGACTTCGGCGATTGCGGGGCCCGCGACGAGGTCGCCGGGGAGCTCCCACTCCGTACTGTTGGCGGCACCGGCCATCCCTATGCCCCAGGCCGCGAGGCCGACGGCTGCAACGCCTGAAACGACGCCGGTGGCGATCTTGCCCTGCTTTTTCATGGTCAGAACCTCTTCAGATAGTCGCCGGAAGTTACGCGGATTCCGTTTTTGGTCAGGTACTTGCCGATCTTCTTCGATCCCAGGTAGGCCCAGGACTTCTTGCCGTCCTTGTCGGTGACCAGCACGCGGTTGTAGTTCTGGTCGGCTAGCGGCTTATTGGGGTTGAAGCGTTCCCACTTGTCCATGTTGGCCACGGTGGCCCGGTAACTGGCCGGCTTGATGTCCATCCGCTCGACAACCACCTTGTCGGAGGCCTTCTTGCTGGGGATGACGTAGGAGAGCCAAGTCTTGTTCGGCTGCAGATACATGCTGTGGCTGGCGATCGTCGTCTTGGTTTCCCTGGACGTCTTCCCCTTGAGGATGTAGTAAGCCGATTGCCCCTTGCGCAGCGTTCCGTAGACCGCGAACGAGTACTGGCCGGTCTTGTCCAGGTAATTGTTCGAAATCCAGCCGGTGCCCTTGGAAGACCTGACGTTCGACCAGCCGTTGGCGGTCTTGAGGTAGGTGACTCGCTCGTTGGCCGGTACCAAGCCAAGGCTCTTGTGCGAAGTGCCGGCGCCCTTGCGGATGTTCACCTTCGCCGTTGTCCAGCGGTAGCTGGCCTTGGGTGTAGGTTTTTTGGGGGCAGTCGGCTTGATGGCGGTGTTGGCCAGGGCCGAGGTCAGCACCCACCCATTGCCCTTCCCGGTCCGTATGGCGGTCCAGCCGGTGCCGGTGCGCAGCCATTCGACCTTGGCGTTTTTCTCCACCGTGGCGACCCTGGCGGACTTGTTGTTGGTGCTCTTGTAAACGACCTGCTTGGACTTCAACCATCGGTAGACCACGGCGGGATTGGTCTTGGAAAGACGGGCGGATTCCATGAAGCCCGTCTTGCCTGAAACCTTGACCTTGGTCCACGCCCCGGAGGCCGAGAGGAATTCGACCTTGGCGCGGCGCTGGTAGGAACCCAACGACTGGCTCTTGGCGGATGCACTCTTTCGCAGGGTGGTGAAGCCGGTGGTGTAGCGGTGAGCGATCGACTGTGACTCGGGCGCAGTCTTCTGGGCGGCGGGCGCGTTCTTGAGATACCGGGAGGACACCCACCCGGTCTTGCCCTTATAGGTTGTCTTGCTCCAGGTGCCGCTGGTTTCGGTGACGGTGACGGTGGTGTTCTTCGGGACCGTCAGCAGTACCCTCGTCCGGGTGCTCTTGGCCTGGCGCAGATTCAGGTTATGTCTGGTCACCTTCTTCAGGTTAAGCTTTTTCGCGGCGATGCCTGCCGCAGCCGCTCTTGGCTCCAGGACCATTGGCGCTGCCCCGGCCGCTCCCGTTGCCGGAGCGTGTACCTGGCCGACCGCCGGCAACACAAAGCCGGTGCTGCTTCCTGTCACCGCGACGGCAAGTGCCAGCGCCGTCATGATTCGCTTTTTCTGCAATCGGATCCCCCCATTGGTCCTGGTTCCACTCGATGCTGCGCACTGCCGTGGTGGTGGCCCGTGCGAAGGATCTTGATCCGCCATACGTACGCCGAATCGAGTTTTTATGCTTCCGCTTGATCATAGCGTCAGAATGTTCGAAATCCGGGTTTCACCGGGAAATCTCCGGCGAAGTCGACGAGCGAGGCGTTTTGGATATCGAACCTTCGGCATGGTGGCCGAGAGGTTCACGCCCGAGCTCGGGTCAAAGGACGGCTCGGCCTCTCAGTTCTGACCGGGCTATCCCCCATACGGCCACGACCATCCGCCGTTGTTCTCGGGGTCGTAGGTGACCTGTCCCTTGAGGGCATCCACGTCAAGCACCAACTTGCCCATGACGCTCTGGCCGGGGTTGACCACCGGAGGCAACAACACGGCGTCATCGAAGCAGCCCCAGGCCGTTTCCGATGTGACGTTGCGGTCCGGGGCCCCGTTGGAGCCGGCCACCGAGAAGGTCTCCGCCACCAACGGCATGTACAGCTCGCCGCCGTCTCCGCCGACGTTCTTTGAGACGTTGGCATCCAGGGTTGCGGTGATGTCCAGGACCAGGAACGCCGTGCGCGTGGGCTTGAGCTTGTCGATGCCGACACGGGGGTCGCAGTGGTCCACCACTTCACTGTTCGTGACTTCGATGGTGAAATCGGGAGTTGCGTGGCGGTCTTGGGAGGCGAGCACGTCGCAGTTCGCGGGGGCGGTCCGGAGGCGGAAACAAGACTGCCCCCGAATCCGCCCCGCGCACGGCGGGATGGCTTCGGGGGCAGGGGCCGCCAGGACACGGCGATCGTGGCGGCAGCGGCTAGTTCAGCCCCTCCTTGGGGATGGACAGGTCATCGACGCGGTTCAGTTCCTCGATGTTCACGTCCTTGAACGTCACGATGCGCACCGACTGCACGAAGCGGCCGGTGCGGTAGACGTCCCAGACCCAGGCGTCGGTGAGCGTGAGGTCGAAGAAGACCTCGCCGTCGGCCGAGCGGGTCTTCAGGTCAACGTTGTTGGCCAGGTAAAAACGCCGCTCGGTTTCCACGACGTAATTAAAGAGGTTCGCCACGTCCTTGTATTCGCGGTAGAGCTGTAGTTCGAGTTCCGCTTCGTAGTTCTCCAGGTCTTCGGCACTCATGGTGTTTTCCCCTCGCCCCCTGACTCGATGTTCTTTCCCGGCACCTTGGGTGTCAGCTGCCAGGTCTTCCGATGGTATTCGCACGCCCCGTGCTCGGCGATGCCGGCGCGGTGGGCGGCTGTGCCATACCCCTTGTTTCGTATCCAACCGTACGCCGGGTAGCTCACATCGTAACCATCCATGAGCGCGTCGCGTTCGACCTTGGCCAAGATGGAGGCTGCTGCGATGGACAGCGCGAGCAAGTCGCCCTTGATCAGGGTGTGCACAGGAATCTGTAGGCCGTCGATGTCCTGGGTGGCTCCGAAACCGGGAACCAGGGAATCCAGCAGCGTGGGCTGTGCGGTGGCCGAGAGCCAGTCCAGGTTTCCGTCAAGCAGCACCGCGTCGGCTGCCTGGACGCCATGCGCGAGGGTGGCTGCCCGCAACCCGGCCAGGCGAAGGGCAGGAACCAGTCCCAGCGCGTCGATCTCCGCTGCGCTGGCGTGGCCCACGCCCCAGGAGGCTGCCCAGTCCTTGATCGCCGGGACCAATTCGTGGCGCAGCGCCGCCGAGAGCAGCTTGGAGTCGCGCACGCCCGGCAGCTGCGGCGAAGCGTCCGGGTCGATCACGACATAACCAACGGAGACGGGTCCGGCCAGGGAACCGCGGCCGACCTCGTCGGCAGCCCCGATGAACCGGTGGCCGCCCGCGGCGGCCAGTGCCAGTTCATGCTCCAGGGTGGGTGCAGTCGATGTCATTGGTTCGCCGGCACAGGGACGCCGGCGAAGACCTCGTCCTCGCCGGAGATGCCGCCCAGGCGGTCCAGCGGCCAGGAGATGACCGCTGCCCGTCCCTCGACGGCTGAAAGGTCGACGAAGCCGTCCTGCAAATCCTCGTGGAAGCGGGAGTCCGCGGAGGCACCGCGGTGGTCGCCCATGACCCAGATCTTGCCCTCCGGGACGGTCTTGGTGAACTCGGAGTCCGAGGGGTTGTCACCCGGGTAGATGTAAGGCTCGGTGATTTCCACGCCGTTGATGCTCAGTCTGCCGTCGGCGGAGCAACACTCGACGGTGTCTCCGGGCATGCCGATGATCCGCTTGATCAGGTGTTGGCTGGACGGGTCCGGAAGCAGTCCGACGAAGGTGAAGAAATCGCTGACGGCGTTGGTCTCCGGGGAAGGGATCGGGGGCAGCCAGCCCTCTTCGTCGCGGAACACCACAACGTCGCCGCGCGAGAGCTCGAACGGACCCGGTGCCATGAGATTGGCGAAGATGCGGTCGTTGACCTGCAGCGTTTGTTCCATGGAGCCGGAGGGGATGTAGAAGGCGCGGAAGAAGAATGTCTTGACGACCAGTGATATCACCAGGGCCACCACGACGATGATCAGGACTTCGCGGATGGCGGCCCACACGGGGTTTCGCTTTTTCCGCGGTCGATCGGGTGTTGCGGCTGCGTCGCTGGCGTGGCTCACGTGGGTGAAGGCCCTTTCAATTTTCTGTCTTCGCTATCAATGCGGGATGCTTCCGATCTGTCTGCCCCGGAATACTGCCGAAGCCCAAATACGGTCCCTCAGGTACAACCCTACGTCGCGTTCCGCATCTTGTTAGTTCGTGGCGCGCCTGCGGCGGGCGAAAGGCGCACCACGAACACTGGGGGCGCGAGTTGTCAGCCGGAGCTGGCGGGGGTTGCCGGTCCGTCGGATTCCACAAACTTCAGCTCGATGTCTCCGGTGACCTTGCCATCTTTGAGCCCCTTCTCGATTCCCGCAAGTTGGGCGGAGTCGACGGCGAGTGTAATGGAGCCGTCGCGTCCGGACGGGAGGTAGCGGTGGATGGCAGTGGCGACGTCCCCGCCCTGTTCGCGCTGCCAGGACATGACCTTGCCGATGGCGGCCTCGAGTTCGGCGGCCGAATGCTTCGCCAGGTGTGCCACCGCACCGGCCTCCGTGACGGTGGCCGCGGAGGCCTGGTCGATGACTGCAAGGTGCAGTTTGTTCCCCTCGATCCAACCCTCGGAGTAGTTGTCCCCCAGGGTTTCCTTGAGTGATTCGTTGAGTTGGAGCAAATCCGGATCCTGGCTCTCGTTCGGTGTGGCGCTGAGTGTCGCCGGGGGTGTCGGGCTGGAGGAGGTCGGGCTTCCGGTCTCGCTGCCGCAGGCGGAAAGCAGGAGCACCGCCGCCAGCGCGGCTCCGCCCAGTGCGGTTCGTGCCATGGGGTTGTTCAAATGAGTGACCACCTTCTGATGTGGGACGAGTCTAAGGGAGGTTCCGGGGCGTTGGCTGGATGAGGCGTGGGAAAAGCAGGGGCCTTCCGCGGAATGACTAGCAATTCCGCGGAAGGCCCCCCTCGCTCACGAGTCCCGGCTAGCCGAGGACCACGTGGTTAGGCACTGTGGAGCCCGGAGTTGTTCTTGCGGCGCAAGAGCATGAAGAACCCGCCTGCAACCATCAGTGCACCGCCTGCGGCAATAATTGGCAGGACGGCGTTCGCGCCGGTGTTGGCCAGGCCGCCGTTGCCGCCGTTGCCGCTGTTATTGCCGTTGATCTCGCCCTGCGGAACGACCGGAGCCTTGGAAGGTTCGGAGTCCTGCGTGGGTTCCGGCGAAGCGGTTGGCTCTTCGGTCGGTTCCGGCTTCGGTGCCGCGGCAACGGTGAAGGTCTTCGATATGGCCGCCGAGGCAACCCCGTCAATGACCTGTACAGCCGTGACCTTGTGGTCGCCGGCTTCCAGGTCCTCCGGGACCATGACGGTCCAGGCGCCATTGACCACGACTGCGGCAACCTCGGATTCGCCGCTTGCCGCGTCAGCGGTTTCTGCGACGTTGCCGTTGGCAGCAACAGCGGAGGACAGTTCGGTGCCGTCAAGGCTCACCTTGATCGTGGCCCCGTTGATGCCGAAACCGCTGATGGTCTTCGGGGCCTCGTCGAAGGCGAACTCCTGGCCATCTGTCGGCGAATCGATCGACGGTGCCACCGGTACGACCTTGAAGTCGCTCTTCACCGAAGTAGACGTGGTCTCGCCGACGTTCTGCACAGCCGCGATGCTGTGGGATCCGTAGGACAGGCCTTCTTGAAGCTCGACGCTCCAGGAACCATCCTCGCCCACGACAACTTCGCGCGTGACGGCACCGGTCAACTTGACAGTTGCGCCGGCAACGCCGGTTCCCGAAATCACGGACTGTGCCTCGGTGAAGGTCTTACCGTTTGCCGGGCCGGTGATGGCCGGTGCGGCGAGCTGGACCTTGAAGGAACTGGTGGTGGCCTTCGAGGTTTCGCCACCCTTGACCTGGGTGGCCGAAATGGCGTACTCGCCGTAAGACAGCGCGGTGGGAAGCTTGACGCTCCACGTGCCGTCTGCGGCGACTGTTGCGGTGCCCGTGGCATCCCCGGCGAGTGTCACCGTGGCCCCAACAACGCCGGTTCCCGAGACGGTGGACACCGGTGCGTTGAGCGTGGCGTCGTTCTTCGGGGTGGTGATGACCGGTGCACCGATCACGACGTTCACCGATCCTGCAGTGGTGACGGACTTGTTGAATCCGTTGACAGTCTGCACGGTGAAGTCGTACGTGCCGAAGTCCTCGGGAACCTTGAAGCTGAACTTGCCCGCGGTGACCGTGGCCTTCTTGACCAACTTGCCGCCGGAGACGACCCGGACGTGCGATCCGGAGGGAGCGCCAGCCACGGTGCCGGAGATCGTTGAGCCTGCCGTGACGTCGGCACCGTTGGAGGGCGAGGCCACCGCCGGGGCATTGAGGAACAGGGCGATGGAGTAGCCCTTTGCGTGCTTCAGCCCGTCCTTGATGTCGGTGAAGTACGCACGACCTTCATCGTTCGACGAGACCGCGCTCGTGACGCCCACAGCTGTGCCGCCGGAAATGGCCGATCCGCCGGAGTCGCCCTCGTTGGCTTTCTTCAAGCCCACGTTGGCCATGCCGAAGCCGCGAACACCGCGGACGTCGTCTGCGCCGTTGTATCCGCCGACCAGGAAGATGCCGACCTCGTCCACGGTGCCACAGGTCCAGCCGGTGGTGCGTCCGGACTTGCAGATTTCGGCGCCGATGACGGCACTGGCGACTCCGGTCACCTTGGTGCCCGAGTCGCGTTCGTCGGCACCCTTCCAGTCGGTGACCGTGGATTTGAGAGTTAGGTCCGGGTTGATGTTGTCGATGACGGAGATGTCGGTCCCGACATTGCCCAGGTCCTCGATCTTCGTTGCAGTGTCGAAGCCTGTCACCGGGGAATTGCCCGGTCCGCCGAACTGTGAGAACCCGAAGGTTCCCAAGGGCGCGCCGATCCCCGCAAATTTGTTCGGTGCAGTGTGCTCCATGATATTGACCTTGGTGATGTCACCGTCCTGCTCACAGTGCCCGGCCGAAATTGCTGCGTCGCCACCGTCTGCGTTGAAGCCGCTGAAGCCAATCGAGCACAACGCGATAGCCGTGTCGGTCCGGGCACCGTAGCCCATGCCGCCGAGCACATCGCCGGCTGCTGCAGACTTTGCCGGCCCTTCTGCCTTCTCGATGGTGACCTTGGTGTACTGCTGGGCGAATTCCTCCGGCGTCATCTTCTCGCCGAACCGCAGGGTCGTCGCCTTGGGGGTCTCGGATGTGTTCTTGCCTTCCACGTCGGCGGTTCCGCCGGTACGGATGACAAAGCTGTTGGACCCGGTCTTCATGACCGCTTGAAGCTGGGAAACAGCCTTCGGGTCAACGCTTTGGACGTATGCCTCGAGCAGCGACTCGGCGCTCTTGGGCATCGCCTTGGCCACGACCTCCGGCTTGGCCGTGGCCTCTGTCTTCGGGCTCTCAATGACCGGGAGCTTGGACGGAGCAGCCGTGGGGTCCTGCGTCTCCGGCGCCTTCTTGGTCTCGACCTTTTTAGGCGCGACCGTGGCTTCGGCTTCGGGCTCTGTCACGATGCGCAATTCAACGTCCGTGCCCTTGGTCAGTTCGCCAAGTTTCGTGGTGACGGCCCCAAGAGATGACGCAGCCACGGTGACCTTGATTTTGTTATCTTCGATGGCAAAGTCGGCGGCAAGTTCCGACTGTCCCAATTCCTCCGAGAGCGACTCGACGACCGAGCTCAGCTCGCCGTTCTTGTAGAACTCATCAATGGTGATGCCGAGGTCGCGTTCGACGGCCGCTTCCAGGCCGCTTGGCAGCGCCGCCTGGCTCTGGTCCTGTGATGCTTCAGCGCTCGTGACGGCCGAAGTCTCCGTTGACGCAGGCTCCGGGGCGGCTGAAGTCGTGGCGATCGCCGGTACGGTAGCGAAGCTGCTCCCTAGCACCAGCGCCGTGGTCGCGGCAGCAATGCTGCCGCGCTTCAATAGCGCACGTGAGGATTCGTGCATATGTGTGGTCTCCCAATTCAAGGTGTGGTACCTCGCTTTTGTGTGCGCCGCGACTGTCATGGGACATCCGATTGGGCACACCGCGAGCAATGAGTGTTACCAAAATGAAACCCTAACCTCTGTACATATCGCCTAACAAACAGCGCCTCCCCAAAACTCCAGCGTTTCGAATAATTGATGCGTCAACCACCCAGTTGCACTTCCGCATGATTCCGCGGCAAGGCAGGACGGAGACGGGCGTCACTGGGCGCGACACGCCCGGAACAATACTCGGTAGATTCCCCGCGTAACTTTTAGATATTTCCCGGCATCCATGCATTTTTCTGTGCTGACGGCCGTAAAGCTGGCCGGCTCACATCGACACACGCAATGTGAAAATTATGGAAACCTTATGGAAATACTTGAAGTCCAACACCGGACACAGGCTGAGGGAATCGAGCGCATGCACGCGGCCAACCTGCTGGACGGCACCATTCCATGTCCCCGAAATCTCGAAGCATTGACGCCAATCAAGCGACGGGAATCGAAGTTGCCATCCAGCTCGAGGCAGCACCGACTACCGCGCACCAGCCAGACGGTTTGGCCGATCGGCCATGATTATTCCAACGCTCCTTGCCCGAGAATGCGGGTGCCGTGGGCAGGGGAAAGATCTAGTGACCTGCAGGCAGTCAAGTAGCCGACGCTTACCCAACGAAGCATTCATTCGCTTGCCCAGCACGGCCAGGCCTCGCGCGGTGGATGCCTGGCTATATTCGTAGTCCAATCGGACACGGAGTCGCGAAGTGTTCTTACTCGGCAGGTATGTTTGCCGATATCCGCCTAGCGCATCGATGCGACATCAACGGTCGCTTCCGGGTGTTCCTTACCTGTGGTTTCGACCGGCATGCAGACTTCCCGTACGTCCCGGATCGCACGGGCAGTCCACCCATTAAGTCGACTGATCGTCTCCGTGATTGGTGCCGCGCATCGAGAAGCCGAGGATTTTGGTCATCCGAGGAGGTGGGGCGGAACGAGGGTTTTCCAGGATGCCGACGGCCAGTCGACGGCTGCCGGCCGTCACTACGTGTTGCGGGAGTGGTGTTCGGTTATTCGGCGAGGGGTAGTCCACCCAATACGGATGAGCCATCGATGGGTCGCTTATTTTCCAGTGGCCACACCACTTCGGCCACCTTGCCAATGACACGATCCGTGTCAATCATGCCGCCACCTGGCGCGCCCATCAACGCACGCGAATCCTCCGATACCGAGCGATGGTCCCCCATGACCCAGAGACGACCCTCTGGTACGTGGACATCGAATTCCACGTCACTCGGTGTGTCCCCTCCATGGACATAGGGCTCGTCCACCGGGACACCGTTGATGCTCAGGCGCCCATCCGGGCCGCAGCAGCTGACGGTGTCGCCACCGACTCCGATGACGCGCTTTACGTAGACCGAATCACCTCCGGCCAGGCGCAGTGCCCAGGCCAGTGAATCCAGGGCAGTGGGAAGCTGGTAGGGCAGGAACGAGCCGCGGCCGTCGAAGATGACCACATCTCCGCGTTGGATCTCGGCGTCCTTGTAGGCGAGCCGGTTCACCAGCAAGCCCTCACCCGGGTTCAATGTGGATTCCATGGAAGTGGATCCAATGTAGAAGAAGTCAACGACGGTGGCGCGAACGCCAAGGGTGATCACCGCCGCCGCAGCAAGCGCGCCTACGGCAAAGCGCCAGCCCCTCGAAGGGGACCGGCGCTTTGTCGAAGCGGAAAAACGTTCCGATTCAGTAGATTGATCCACGATGGATCCCCATCCTCGCCATCCGAAGGATGGCTTGGATAGAGGTTCTCGCTTTTCTGGCTACTTGGCAGACCGGAAGTCGCGCTTTTCGCGGATCTTCGCAGCCTTGCCGTGGCGATCGCGCATGTAGAACAGCTTCGCGCGGCGAACGTCGCCACGGGTTACCAGTTCGACCTTATCCAGAACCGGGGAGTGTACCGGGAAGGTACGCTCTACGCCGACGCCGAAGGAGACCTTGCGAACGGTGAAGGTTTCGCGAACGCCGTCGCCTTGGCGACCAAGGACGAAGCCCTGGAATACCTGGACACGGGAGTTCTTGCCTTCGATGATGTTGACGTGAACCTTGACGGTGTCACCGGCGCGGAAGTCCGGGACATCGCTGCGCAGCGAGGCTGCGTCGACAGAGTCGAGAATACGCATGAATGCATCTCCTAGGCAGACGCCGCAGGTCATCTACCTTAGACACGGACCGTAATTGTCCCTCATGAAGCGCGAAGGCGTCGAGGGAAAGATGTGGCGGTCCGGAGCTTGGTACCGCGATCCGTTTGCGGATCGGCGGTAGGTCGGACTGTTGATTCGTTCCCCCTGCGGCAGGAGCAGAACCCAGTAGACCCAAGAATCCATTTTGCCACACTCCGGGGCAAGCTGCGAAGTTCCTTCCTTACAGCCAGGTCCGTCAAAGCTCGATTGGCCTCGGGTCTCCGCCTTGAACGCCGGCACCATGGCCGAATTGTGCCCATCAAATCGGTGCGTTCGTTCAGATTCCACTGCAAATATTGCCGCTGACCGCGCAGAAGGCCGGATATGCCACCCGGGTTGGCCCCGACGGGGTAATCGCCGGCACTTGGGAACCAGAAGCGCGGAGGCCCGGTAAAGGAGCAGGGCCCACCGCGCCGGTGCGCAAGGTCACACTCGATGCCGGATTGAATGTTGTGATAGTTTCACTTACGACCACACGGGTGCCCTTGCAGGGGCTGAGATCGAGCTGAAGCAGCAAGAGACCGTTGAACCTGTCCGGGTAATGCCGGCGAAGGAAGTGAGTACTCCTTGAGCAACACCATTTCAATGCACAGCCCTGTCCAAAACGCCTCGGAAGCAGCCGAGATCCAGTCCCTGAAGTCCCATTCCCTGGCTTATCTCGAGGACGCAGAATCGGGGATCCGGGTCCCGGTCACCGAAATCGCCTTGGAGCCGTCCCCCGGCGGCACGACCAACGCCCCGTTGCGGGTGTATCGCACCGCCGGTCCCGGCAGTGACCCGGTCGTGGGCTTGCCGCCCTTCCGCGGCGAGTGGATCGCGGATCGATCGGACACCGAGGCCTATGGCGGTCGGGAGCGGAACCTGCTCGATGACGGCAAGTCTGCATTGCGCCGCGGAGCGGCATCGGCCGAATGGAAGGGCGCGCGGCACCAGCCGCGGCGCGCGGTGCCCGGAAAACGCGTGACCCAAATGCACTACGCCCGCCGGGGAATCATCACCCCCGAAATGCGCTTTGTGGCGTTGCGCGAGAACTGCGACGTGGAACTGGTGCGCAGCGAGGTCGCTGCGGGCAGGGCCATCATCCCGTCAAACATCAACCACCCCGAGTCCGAGCCAATGATCATCGGCAAGGCGTTCCTGGTGAAGATCAATGCCAATATCGGCAACTCGGCGGTCACCAGCTCCATCGCCGAGGAGGTGGACAAGCTCCAGTGGGCCACGCAGTGGGGCGCCGACACCGTGATGGACCTGTCCACCGGCGATGACATCCACACCACCCGCGAATGGCTGATCCGCAACGCCCCGGTTCCCATCGGCACCGTGCCGATCTACCAGGCACTGGAAAAGGTCAACGGCGAGGCCAACGCACTGACCTGGGAAATCTACCGCGACACCGTGATCGAGCAGTGCGAACAGGGCGTTGACTACATGACCGTCCACGCCGGC
The DNA here is from genome assembly GCF_025847175.2 of Paeniglutamicibacter sp. ZC-3. Classification (NCBI taxonomy): domain Bacteria; kingdom Bacillati; phylum Actinomycetota; class Actinomycetes; order Micrococcales; family Micrococcaceae; genus Paeniglutamicibacter; species Paeniglutamicibacter sp. ZC-3. The sequence goes on from NZ_JAOYTG010000006.1 coordinate 64,661, forward strand.
GTGCTGTTGCGCTACGTGCCGCTGTCGGCCAACCGCGTGACCGGCATCGTCTCGCGCGGCGGGGCCATCATGGCCGGCTGGTGCCTGGCGCACCACCAGGAGAATTTCCTCTACACCCACTTCGATGAACTCTGTGAGATCTTCGCGAAGTACGACGTGGCGTTCTCCCTGGGTGACGGTCTGCGCCCGGGGTCCATCGCCGATGCCAACGACGCAGCCCAGTTCGCCGAGCTGGACACCCTGGCCGAGCTGACCAAGCGCGCGTGGAAGTACGACGTGCAGGTCATGGTGGAGGGTCCCGGGCACATCCCCTTCCACCTGGTGCGGGAGAACGTAGAACGCCAACAGGAGTTGTGCGACGGAGCACCGTTTTACACGCTCGGCCCGCTGGTCACCGACATCGCGCCCGGCTACGACCACATCACCAGCGCCATCGGCGCCACGGAGATCGCCCGCTACGGCACCGCGATGCTCTGCTACGTCACGCCCAAGGAGCACCTGGGGCTGCCGAACAAGGACGACGTGAAGACAGGGGTGATCACCTACAAGATCGCGGCCCACGCCGCGGACCTGGCCAAGGGGCACCCCGGTGCCTCCGAGCGGGACGACGCGCTGTCCAAGGCCAGGTTCGAGTTCCGCTGGCGCGACCAGTTCGCCCTGTCGCTTGACCCGGTCACGGCCGAGTCCTTCCACGACGAGACGCTGCCGGCCGAACCGGCCAAGACCGCGCATTTCTGTTCCATGTGCGGGCCGAAGTTCTGCTCCATGCGCATCAGCCAGGACATCCGTGACGAATACGGCTCGGCCGACTCGCAGACCGCCATCGCGGAAATGGTCAGGGGAATGCGCGAAAAGAGCGAGGAATTCCTGGCGGCCGGAGGCAAGGTGTACCTGCCGGAGCTGGAGGTTCCGTCCAAGGCCTAGCGTCCCTGAACACGAGGAAGCCCGCGCGGGCACCCTCGTTTGACGGAAACGTTTCCCCGGGCTCCACAGACGTGGAGCCCGGGGACGACGCATCGATGTCGGGACGTCGGCCGGTTCCAAGGACATTTCGACCCGGGGAATGCCCCGCACCCCTGTCCACGCAGACCTCTGCCGCTGACATTTTCCGGCCAGCGGCTTCGACGCCATGCCTCACGGCCCCTTTTCCTCCGGGAATAGGATGGGGCCGTGAGCAACCGGCATTCATCTCGCGTCCTGATGGCGTGTTCACTCGTGGCAGCGCTAGTTGGCTTGAGTGCCTGCAGCATTCCGCCTGCGGTCGTTCAGGATTCTTCTGCGCCTGTACGGGCAACTTCTTCCGAGGGCGAGACCGAAGACAAGGGAGCTCCGGGAGAATCCCTGCTCGCGGCGGCGGTGGCCAATGACGCCGCGCAGGTACGAAGACTGCTCGATGCCGGGGTTTCGGCCAACTACCGCGGCACCGATGGCCGGCCGGTGCTGGTTTCAGCGACTCGCGCCAATTCCGTGGATGCGGTCCGAGAACTTATTCTGCATGGGGCCGACGTGAACGCCCAGGATTCGATCTCGGATTCGGCATTCCTCTATGCCGGGGCGGAGGGCCTCAACGACATCCTGGAGCTGACGCTGGAAAACGGAGCGGAGATCGGCAGCACCAACCGCTATGGCGGCACTGCGCTCATTCCCGCCTGCGAACACGCCCATGTTGAATCCGTAAGACTGCTCCTGGAGGCCAAAGTCGACGTTGACCATGTGAATGATCTTGGCTGGACGTGCCTTCTGGAGGCAGTCATCTTGGGCACTGGAGGACCCGCCCACCAAGAGGTGGTGCGCCTGCTCGTCGACGCCGGCGCGGATACAACCATTCCGGATTCCCATGGCACCACGGCGCTCGAGCATGCCCGCCAACTACAGCAAAGCGCGGTGGTCCGGCTCTTGGAAAATGCCGGGCCACCGCGCTAATGGACGCTAATCCGCGTGAGGCTTAGTCGAGTTCGTCCTTGGGAATGATCTTTCCCTCGGAAACGGCAAAGCCGCTGTGCCACAGGGTGTCGCGGTCGTGCCGGTTCAGCGTGGAGGGATCCAGCTGCACGATCAAGTCGGGGCGGCGGAACGCTGTGCGCTCAAGTTGCTTGTTGCGGCGGAAGCGGGCGATCTTTCCGTGGTTGCCGGAGAGCAACACCTCGGGGACCTCCCGGCCCTCCCAGGATCCGGGCTTGGTGTACACGGGGTACTCCAGCAATCCGTCGGAGTGCGACTCCTCGACCAGCGACTCCGGGTTGCCAATGACGCCGGGAATCAGCCGGCCAATGGCCTCGACCATGGCCAGGACCGCCACCTCTCCCCCGTTGAGCACATAGTCCCCGATCGAAACCGGGCGGACGTCGAATGCCTCGGCGGCGTGTTCCAGGACCCGCTCGTCGATGCCCTCGTATCGGCCGCAGGCGAAAGCCAGGTGCTCGGCTTCGGCCAACTCGTAGGCCATGGCCTGGTTGAAGACCGCGCCGGCCGGCGAGGGGACGACCAAGATGGGCTTGTTCCCGGACGTTGCGGAGAGCGGGGACTCGGTGGCAATCCGATCCAGGACCGCGCCCCAGGGTTCCGGCTTCATGACCATGCCGGCACCGCCGCCGTACGGGGTGTCGTCGACGGTGCGGTGGCGGTCGTGGGTGTGGTCGCGCAGGTCGTGCACGTTCAAATCCAGCAGCTTTTCCCGCCGCGCCTTGCCGATCAGCGACAAGTCCAGGGCCGCGAGGTACTCCGGGAAAATCGATACAACGTCAATGCGCATCTGGACTAGGATTCCTCTGCCGGTGCGTTGGTGTCCGCGCCGTCTTCGCGGTTGATGTCGAACAGGCCTGCAGGCGGGGTCACCACGATGTAGCCGCCGGCGATGTTGACCTCGGGCACGATGCTCTCCACGAACGGGACGTAGATCTCGTCGCCTTCGGTGGATTCGACAACCAGCAAATCCTGGACGTTGCCGGTGCGCAGCGCGATGATCTTGCCGACGACCTTGTCCCCCACGCGGGCTTCGAGGTCCACCAGTTCGTGCTCGTACCAGCCCTCGCTGTCGTCCTCGACCTCGTCGGTGTCGATGAACAGCTTGGCTCCACGCATCGTTTCCGCGGTGTTGCGGTCAAGCAGTTCTTCGAAGGCCAGCAACAGGATTTCCTTGTTCCAGCGGGCACCCTCGACGGTGAGCTTCTTGACGGTGGGGTGCTCGACCTCGAAGACGGCACCCGGGGCAAAACGATCTTCGGGTGCGTCGGTAAGGACCTGCACCGTCACCTCTCCGCGGATACCGTGCGGCTTGCCAATGCGGGCGACCTGGAGGCGCATGCGTTTTCTCCTTGAATACAAATCGGTGGGTTGCCGGCCTTGGCCGGCTGGGGCGCGTGCTCAGGGGACCTACATCCCGTGAACACACTTTTCTAGGTTCAATCTTACGTGCGACTTGGTTGTTGCAGGCTCCTCGCCGCTGACGGCTGCGTCGCACGTCGGGGCTTAAACCACTTTGGTCCCACGATCCGTCATGGATCGTGGGACCAAAGCCAGACAAGGCTGTGTGGTGAGGCTGGCTACCGGCGACGGTCCGTGTCGACTACGTCAACACGAATCGGTTCCTCCGCCAGAGCGGCTACCACGGTGCGCAGCGCCTTGGCGGTGCGACCCTGACGGCCAATGACCCGACCGAGATCCTCGGGGTGCACACGCACCTCGAGAATGTCACCGCGACGATTCCCCTTCAACGCAACCTGTACGTCTTCTGGGGTGTCTACGATGCCACGTACCAGGTGATCCAGCGCATCAACGAGCACTGGCTACTCGGCCTCGGTTGCTTCTGCCTCGACCTCGGCCTCGGCAGCCGGCTTCTCGGCCTTCTTGGTGATGGCCTCGGGCAGGATGACCGAACCCTTCTCCGGAACAACGAATGCCGGCTTGGCTTCCTTGACGCGCAAGGTGCCTTCCTGGCCTTCGATGCCCTTGAACTTCTGCCAGTCACCGGTGATCTTCAAGATCGCGGCAACCTGCTCGGTCGGCTGGGCGCCGACGGAGAGCCAGTACTGGGCGCGGTCGGACTTGACCTCGATGAACGAAGGCTCTTCGGTCGGGTGGTACTTGCCGATTTCTTCAATCGCACGGCCATCGCGCTTGGAGCGCGCATCCATGACGACGATACGGTAGTAAGGGGCGCGAATCTTGCCGAAACGCTTCAGACGAATTTTAACGGCCACGGTAGTGGTCACTCCTGTTTTCTCAACATGTGCGAATCCCTGTTTCTGCACCCGTGGGGCGGGCCATACCGCAGATCATCAAAAGGACAGGATTCAACGCGGAGAGAGGGGCCACATCAAATCGAGTACCTGTCCATTATGCCAGAAAGTTTTGGACTGACGGGACATGTCACGTCATTTCCCGAGACCCGTGTCCGATGACACAGCAACCATAGACGTTTGCATCGATTCCGGTTACCGATCGCAACGTTCGCCGGGCAACCGTCCGCCCACGAGAGCCACCACGAAACCGCGGCTCCAGATCTCGGATCGGGCACTCCACTACACAGGAGCCAGCAGAGGTTCGCCGGCCAGAGCCTGAACGGCCACTTGCCCTTGGTATATTCGGTGTCCGTCCGGGGCCTGTTCGACGTCCCGGGATCAAGGAGGAACAGGGATTTCGATGGCACCGGCCGACAAATGGAAGCGCGCCCAGCCCGATGACCCGTTCTGGGTCCAGCAATGTGAGGGCCTGCGGGCTGAACACGTGGCTCCCCTCAACGAGCTGATCGGCCGGCTTGGTGATGGCAAGGACGGAGTGCGACTGCCGTTGGCAGCCCCGTGGCACGGCGGGATTCACGCCCCTGCCCTGATGGTGCTCAATGACGCGGGCGAACCACGGGACGAAACCAGGTTCATGTGCATCAGAAACCCGGACCGCGCAGCGGACCGCCAACGTCAACTGATGACGGAGTTCGACATCGATCCGGCGGACTTCTGCCACTGGAACGGCTATCCCTGGCCGCGCCTTGATCCCAAGCGGGACCTGACGCCGGAGCAGTCGCTCGAGGGCGGCACGGCGCTGCTGGAGGTCATGGGGCTCATGACGGAGTTGAGGATGCTGTTGCTCTTGGGGCGCAAGGCGCAGGACGCCGCAGACGCGGTTCTCCCGGAAATCGTGTCGGGCTATCCGGACCTGCACATTGTGCGTTCGCTTCACCCGTTGGGCGCCAAGCGGACCGTCGACCGGGAGGAACAGAAACGCGTCTGGACTGGAATCGCCAGCCGATTGCGTGAAGGCAAGCAGGATTCTTGACGCCCTCTGGCGGTGACGCATGCCAGCATCCCGACTCCCCGCGTTCCCGGCACTTAGCCGGGAACGACCCAGTGACGCGTGATACGTCAGCCCCTCCGGGCTACGGGTTCGGCTTCGGGCCGTGCCATGCTTGTGGTTCGACCCCCTCGAAAGATTCATGAGAGAACCCTTCATGCCCCGCAAGATGATCGACCCCGAATTCAGGAACTCGCAGGAATCGGAGTTGTGGGCTGAACACGTTGCACCCCTCAATTCCCTGGTTCAGGACCTGCGCGCCATTTCCCCGGAAGGCGCCGGAACCGTCCCCTTCGTTGCACCCCTTCACGGCGGCACCGATGCCACCGTCCTGTGCCTGATGCCGGCCCCGGACGCTGCAAACCGTGCCGAGACCGGCGAGGACATCGTTTCCAGCGAGGACGACACTGCCACCGCGGAGGCGTTGTCCACGTTGCTGGACGAGTCCGGAATCGATGCCAAGGAAGTCGTGCTGTGGCACGCCTTCCCCTGGTACCGGGCCGAGGGTGCTTCCGGGCGGCTCACGGGCGCCGAGCAGAACGCCGGAGTCGATCCCATGGGCAAGCTGTTGCGCCTGGTTCCCAATCTCCGGGCGGTCATCCTGATGGGCAAGGGCCCGGAGGAATTCTGGGCAAAGGTCACCAAGAAGTCGCCGCAGGCGGTTTCACGCATCACTGCCATCCCCAGTTTCTCCCCCGCCCCGCTCTCACTGAGCGGCACCACGGCCCAGCGGACCGAACGCATTGCCCGACGTTCACAGGCCATGCGCGAGGCCCGCAAGATCGTCCAGGCTCCCCGCGGCCCGGCCGGACCCCGCCGCGAGACCATGGTCCGGGCCGAGGACCTTGGGCCGGAGCACCTGCGCCGCGTGATCGAGGTCAGTGACGGCAACCAGACCCTGCATGGCCCGCTGCTCAAGGCCTTCCAGCCGAGCCCCGAATGGCGCGTGACGCTGACGGTGGATGTGGCCGGACAGCGCCGGGCACTTGGCGTCACGGCCGACACCTGGGTGCGGGTCTACCGCGGCGCCGGCATCCGCTAGCAGCGCCCGGCTCGTTTCCGAGCACGAAAATGCCTGTCCGTCGAAGAGTGCTCTTCCGACGGACAGGCATTTTCAGGTGTTCCCGAGGTGGCCAATTTGATCAGCCACGCCGCATGGCGGTTATTTCGATACCTTGCGTACGGGGTCAAGGATCGTTTCGCCCGCCGACTTCGTGCGCTTTTCGGCGCGCTTCTCCTTGATGGACTTCGAGGGTTTCTTGGCCTCGGCCTTACGCGGTGACTTCGACATTTTGTGCCGTCCTAGCCGGGAATGCTCGGCATTCCCAAAAGTTAGGGGAAAGTACCCCTACCGCCACACCATACGCTGTATTGCCGCGAACTGGGCCGGACCTGCCGGATTCCGCTCACGGCACCATGTGAACGTCGGTCCGCGGACAGCTGGTCATCGGGCAAGCCAGGCCCGGGCCGCGGCGACCAAGGCGTCGATGCCCACGTTCAGGGTCGGCTGGATCCGCGGGGCAAAATGCGGTGAATGGTTCGACGGAACGCCCTCCGGCATCCTTCCGGTGGCGGCAAAATCCTTGATCAGGCCAGGGTCCTCCCCACCCAGCAGCCAGTACACCAGCGGCACCCCCGCTGCCGTGGCGAGAACACCGACATCCTCGCTGCCTGCCACCGCACCCGGGTCAATGACCTTCCCCGCACCGAGTCGCTCGACGAGCGCCGCGGTCACCCGCGCCGATGCATCCAGGTCGTTGACGGTCAGCGGGAAATGTTCCTCCAGCGTGATCACCGGTTCCCTGGGCGACCCCGAGGCCATGGCCTCCCCGCGCACGACACGTTCGATGGAACTGAGCATCTTGGCGCGCACGCTCTCGTCAAAGGTCCGCACGCTCAGGCCCAGGGTGGCCTGCGCGGCGATGATGTTGTTCTTGGTGCCGGCATGGATCTGCCCGACGGTGAGCACCGCCTGATCGCTGGCGGCAAGTTCCCGCGAGACGATGCCCTGCAGGCGCATGGTGGTGGCTGCCGCCAAAAGCACCGGGTCCACGGTGGTTTCGGGCCGCGAACCGTGCCCGCCGGACCCATGCAGGGTGATATTCAGCGAATCGGCCGAGGCCATGGCAACGCCGGGGCGCAGTCCGATCCATCCCGCGGGGAACGGCGCCACGTGTTGTCCGAGCACCACGTCCGGTGCGGGCAGCATATCGAAGAGCCCGGCGTCAACCATCGCTTGGGCCCCGCCGCCGGCTTCCTCGGCCGGCTGGAAGAGTGCCAACAGCGTCCCGGACCACGAGCCGCGCTCGCCCGCAAGTCTTTCCACGGCTCCCAGCAGGCAGGTGACGTGCACGTCGTGGCCGCAGGCATGCATGACGGGTACCAGGCGTCCGTCGGGGCCGATGCCCGTGGCGGTGCTGGCATATTCCAGGCCGGTCGCCTCCAGAACCGGCAAGCCGTCCATGTCCGCGCGCAGCATGACCGTCGGCCCGGGCCCGTTTGCCAGGACCCCGACAACCCCGGTGCCTCCGATGCCCACCTGGACCTCCAGCCCAAGTTCACGCAGGTGCCCGGAAACAATCCCGGCGGTGCGGTGTTCCCGGAAGGATAGTTCGGGGTTGGCGTGCAGGTCGCGGTACAGGCTTTCGAGGTCGATGCTCATGGGCACGAGTCTATGGCCCCAATCCCCGACAGTGAATGGCAATGGCGTTTCTCCGTGCGCGGGCGTATCGGCCACGGGATTCCCCCGCAGCAGTGCTGACGCTCCCTTCGGGCAGGTGGCGATCCTCGTGCTGATCCAGCTCGGCGGCCTTGGCATCATGTCCTTCCCCGCTGCTCGGGGTGTTGATGGCCAGGAGATTGGGGCTCAAGTCCCGCATCCAGGTAGCGGCGGAAACCCAGAGCACGGGCTTCGGCGACGTGCGCTCGGTGCTGCTGGGCGTCATGCGGATCACCATGGCAACCAAACTTGTCGTGGCCCTGGCACTCACCCTGCGTTTCGCCGCGGGGCCGGGCAACCCCTGGGGCCACTGCCTGTGGCTGGGCGTCTTCCACGCCGTTTCCGCGTTCAACAATGCCGGGTTCGCACTCTTCAGCGAAGGCCGCTGCACTGGACCATGAACACCACGCTGGTGGTCTGCTGTTCGGTGGCCCTGCTGGCCGCCGGCACCGCGTTCATCTGCGCCCTGGAATGGTCAAACCCCAAGACCCTGGGCGCGCTGGCCACGGTGGACACGCTGCTGGCCGGACTCTTCCAGTCGGTCATGACCCGCACCGCCGGATTCAACTCGCTGGACTTCGGCCAGATGGTCCCGGCGACGTGGCTGGGCGTCGACGTCCTGATGTTCATTGGCGGCGGCCCGGGGGCACCGCGGGCGGGCTGAAGATCACCACGTTCGCCGAGATCATCGTGGCCGGGGCGACAGCCGCAGCGTAAGGCTTTAACTGTGAGTTCCCTTGGAATCTTCTCCGCGGGCGGGGCCCGGCAAACAGGGCGCCTTCCGGCGCACTGTCGCGCCGGCAGGTGCCCGCGCAGGCCAACGGGGGGGCCTGCCGGCGGCCCCGGACGCGAATACCGGACGCCGCCCGGTCCGCTAGAGTCTACAAGTACTATGGATGACCCCCCTTCCCACATGCCCTTGCCCCTCCACCGCTGCGCCGGATTGATTCCGACCACCACCGGAGAGGGGCGCCCCCATGCATGAGTTGATCATGATCGGCATCGGCCTGCTCCTGACCGTTGGCACCGGCTTGTTCGTTGCCTCCGAATTCGCCTTGGTCAACCTTGACCGCCACGAACTCGAGGCCCGCGCCGAGCGCGGCGAAAAACGGCTGGGCACCACCATCAAGGCCCTGAAGATCACCTCCACCCATCTCTCCAGCGCACAGCTGGGGATCACCTTGACCACGCTGTTGACCGGCTACACCTTCGAGCCGGCCATCAGCTCGCTGCTGCGCGGCCCGCTGCTGGGCGTCGGCGTCCCGGCGGCCGTTGTCCCCGGCGTCGGCGCAGTGATCGGCATCTTCCTGGCCACCGTGTTCTCGATGATCATCGGCGAACTGGTGCCCAAGAACTTCGCCCTCGCGCTGCCGCTGGCCACCGCCAAGGTGGTGGTGCCTTTCCAGGCGGCCTTTACCGCGGTGTTCAAGCCGGTGATCCTGATGTTCAACAACACCGCCAACTCCATCATTCGCTCCTTCGGCATCGAGCCCAAGGAGGAGCTCTCCGGGGCGCGGACCGCCGAGGAGCTTAGCTCACTGGTCCGTCGCTCTGCGCTGGAGGGCCTGCTGGACACCGACCACGCGACGCTGCTGCACCGCACGCTGCGCTTCTCCGAGCACACCGCGGCCGACGTGATGACTCCGCGCGTGCGCATGAGCGCCGTCGAGGCGACGGCCAGCGCGCAGGACATCGTCGAGACCGCCACGCTCACCGGGTTCTCCCGCTTCCCCGTCATCGGGCGGGACCGCGACGAGATCCTGGGCGTCGTACACCTCAAGCAGGCGTTCGCGATCCCGCTGCAGAGCCGGGGAACGGTGGCCGCCACCGAGCTGATGGTCGCCCCGCTGATGGTGCCCGAGTCCATGGGCGTCGACTCGCTGCTGGGGCGCCTGCGCACCCATGGCCTGCAGGTCGCCATCGTCTCGGACGAGCACGGCGGCACCGCCGGCATCGTGACCCTCGAGGACCTCGTGGAGGAACTCGTCGGCGAACTCGAGGACGAGCACGACCGCGCCCGGGTCGGCGTGCTGACGACCGGGCGCTCGGTCACCTTCGATGCCTCGCTGCGCCCCGACGAGCTGTTGGACCGCACCGGCATCACGGTGCCCGACGGCGAGGACTACGACACCGTCGCCGGCTTCGTCGCCGACGAGCTGGACAGGATCCCGGAGCCCGGGGACGAGGTCCATCTGCACGGCGGAACGCTGCGGGTCGAGCGCGTCGTGGGCACCCACGTCCAGCGCCTGAAGTTCACCCCCGACCTGACATCCCAGGACCGCAGCGCCGACGATTCGACCCAGGAGCAGACCCGATGAGCGAGTACCTCCCCGGAATCATCTGGCTCGTCGTCCTGCTGGTCATCAACGCCTTCTTCGTCGGCGCCGAATTCGCCGTGATCTCCGCCCGCCGCTCGCAGATCGAGCCGATGGCGGAGGCCGGCTCCAAGGCGGCCAAGACCACGCTGTGGGCCATGGAGCACGCGACGCTGATGCTGGCCACCAGCCAACTGGGCATCACCGTGTGTTCGCTGGTCATCCTGAACGTCTCCGAACCGGCAATCCACCACCTGCTGGAAATCCCGCTGGGGCTGACCACGCTCTCGGCGGAGGCCATCGGCATCATCGCCTTCATCGCGGCGCTGCTGCTGGTCACCTTCCTGCACGTGGTCCTCGGAGAGATGGTCCCGAAGAACATCTCCTTCTCGGTGCCCACGCGCGCGGCCCTGCTGCTGGCTCCCCCGCTGGTGCTCGTGGCCCGGATCTTCAAGCCGGTGATCTGGACACTGAACGGGATCGCAAACGCCGTGCTGCGGCTGTTCAAGGTCGAGCCCAAAGACGAGGCCGCCAGCGCCTTCACCCTCGACGAGGTGGCGGGCATCGTCGCACAGTCGACCCGCGACGGGGTGCTCTCAGATGCCAGCGGCACGCTGGGCAAGGCCTTCGAATTCACCGCCAAGAAGGTCTCCGACGTCGAGGTGCCGGTCGGCGAAATGGTGTTCCTGCCGCAGGGTTCCTCCCCGGCCGAGATCCAGTCCACCGTGGCCGAGCACGGCTATTCCCGCTACATCCTGGTGAACCCGGACGGCGAACCCACGGGCTACCTTCACCTCAAGGACGTCATGGACCTCACCACGCCGGAGGCCTTCGCCTCCGCGGTCCCGGCCAAGCGGATTCGGGCCCTGGCCTCGGTCTATGGCGCGAGCGAGCTGGAGGACGCGCTGGCTGCCATGCGCCGCACCGGGTCCCACGTGGCCCGCGTATTTGACGCCGAGGGCGCCACCACCGGGGTGCTCTTCCTGGAGGACATCATCGAGGAACTGGTCGGCGAGGTGCAGGACGCCACCAGCGCCTAGTTAGTCCACCGCCGCATACGCGACGGGAGCGGTCCGACCCCCATTGGGCGTTGGACCGCTCCCGTTTTTCCTGCCAATTCGGGACGCTAGGGACGCTGCGTGATCGAATCGATCGCCCTTGCGGCATCCTCGGCAAGTTCCTTGGGCATCGGCGCGCTCTTGGCCGAGTCGGCCGCGACCTTCTGTCCCTCGTCGCTGACAACATAGTGGCCGAAGGCCTTGACCAGTTCCACCGTGTTCGGATCGGTGTAGCCGCTGCACACGATGAAATAGGAGACCAGAACCAACGGGTAGGCGCCGGCCTTGGTGGTGCTGCGGTCAAGTTCCAGGGCAATGTCGTTGGCGCCGCGACCGGGGACCCGGTGCGAGGCGGTGACGGCGATGGCCGCCGACTCGCCGCTGACGGCTACGAAGGAATCGCCCACCTTCAGCTTTCCCTTGCCCAGCGTTTTGTCAACGAGCGAATCATCGGCGTAGGTCACCGCTCCCTCGGTGCGGGCCACCGTGGTGACGACCCCGGAGTTTCCCTGGGCCTGCTCACTCCCCAGCCCGCCGGGCCAGGAGCCGGAAGGATCGTGCTCCCAGTTTTCGGGCGCGGCGGCATGCAGGTAGTCGGTGAAGTTCTCGGTGGTGCCCGAGTCGTCCGAGCGGGCGACAGCGGTCAGGGGGACATCGGGGATGGCCACGCCCGGATTCAGCGCCTTGATGGCGGGGTCCTGCCACGAGGTGATCTTGCCACCGAAGATCTTGGCAATGGTTGCCGCATCGAAGTTCAGTTCCTTGACCCCCGGCAGGTTGAAGGCCACGGAAATCGGCGAGATGTAGGTGGGGATGTTGATGGCCCCCTCCGGTCCGCAGGTCTCCTGGGAGCGGGCGACTTCCGATTCCTTGAGGTAGGCGTCGGAGCCGGCGAAGTTGGTGGCGCCGGCCAGCAGTCCCGCGCGTCCCGCGCCGGAACCCACGGAAGCGTATTGCACCTGCACCTTGGGGTGCATCGTGGCGAATCCGCCAATCCACGCGTTCATGGCGGAGTTCTGGGCACTGGATCCGCCGCCGGTGACGGTACCGGAGAGGTTGGAGGAGTTGTTCTCCGCCGCCTGGCGTTGCGCCTCGCCCAAGGGGTAGTCGGCGCCGCAGCCGGTGAGCATCAGGCCGAGGCCAAGAACCGCCGCAATCCGCCGTTTTGGCAGGGCTTGGAATACGGGCACGGCGGCCATCGGGTTTTTAGCCTGGTACGGCAAGGAGTCCTCCTGGTTAACAACAAATGATCAGAACCTAGTCGACCATAACTCGGCCGCTGTCCGCCAGCTGAACCTGCAGGCTGTGAGTTCTATTAAGCAGGAATTCTCCAGGGCGACGAAAGGATCAAAGAGGCCAAGTCAACTAGGCAATACCCAGCGTTCAACGGTTCGATCCAAAACGCTGGCCCAACGCGGTGGCCAAAGTCGCTGCGACTGTCTTGACGCGCGCTACTGCCGCCGACGAGGCGGCGGCGGGGAGACCGGACGCACCGGGTAGTAGTCGGTGCCGGGCATCCGCGGTGCCGTGGAGGTGTGGACGTGGCGGCTGGAGGTGGTGACCCTCAGCGTATGCCTGTCCCCGGGGATCGGGGATTCCTCCCAACCGGGTGCCTCCTTGGTCGCATTGCACCAGGCACACCTTGAACTGGCATTCTCAGCCCGGGTCGCCCCGCCGCGGGCGGACTGGACGACGTGGTCCAGGTGTTGGATCCGGCCGCCGCAGTACGGGGTTCGGCAGAACTGGTCGCGGACGTTGATGAACTGTTTCAGCCCGCCGCTAAACAGGCGGGTCTTCTGGTCCATCGCGACGAGGTCTCCGGTGCCCGGAGCGGTGTAGAGGCGGCGGACCCAGGAATCGAGCGGTTTGGCCGGGCTCCCGGCCAACAGCTCACGTGCCTTTTGGGCGGAAATGATGCCGTAGCCCTGCAAGTACGCCGGCTCTGGATGCCCCTGGAATAGCGTCCGGTCGGTCATCACCACGCCCAATTGCACAGAGAAGCTGGCGGGGTCGCTGACGCCGGTCAACCCTTCCAGGACGGTGTCGGCGGCGACCTGGGCACAGTTGCGCCCGTCGCCTGCGGCCTGTGCGCGGCCGGTTTCCCGGGCGAGGACCTGGGCGATCGCCACTCCGTATTCGGTGGGCAGGATGCCGACGAGCTTCATCCGGTGCGCGTCGAGCGGATAGATGTTGACGTAGCGGTCCTTCAGGGCCTTGGCTGCCAAGTCCGTCTCGTTTTCGCTCACGTAAGCCAGGGCCCAGTGCCGGACCATCGAGCCAAGTTTCTTCCCGCCAAGTCCGAAACACGTGTGCACGTCGGTGAACAAACGGGCGTCGATCTCCGCCCTGGCCGCTGGATCCAGGTGCCGGGTCTCGCGGTAGATGACCTGCGCCTCAGCCGCGTTAATCACCCCGTACTTCAGTCCCTGCAGGGTGAAGGGCAGCCCGGAGACGAGTAGCTGGCAGAAGTTCACGTACTCAACCCCCGAACGCGGGGACTCGTGCCGCGCCATGGCAACATCGGCACCGATGCCCCACTCTGGGTGCTTCTGGCGCACCCCGCGCTCGGCGCGGTCCGACGTGACGGCATCCACGTGTGCGCAAGTGATTTCGGCCTGCACCGCGCCGGCGCAGGATTTCAGGGACTCCAGCGCACCGATTCCCTCGACCATTTCGAATGGCTCGACCTCGATGGGGGTCCGGCCCAGCGCCAGTGTCACCGTGCGGATCCCGTCCACCCCGGTAAGAGCGAAGTACTCGGCAAGGAACGCGTCGATATCCAGGCCGCGGCCCACCAACGCACCATAGGACAGCTCAGCCGGCGGCACATCGGCGCGAACAGCATCTGTGATGCTGCCGGAACCCGGGTCCGATGACGACGTTGCCATGAACCCAGTCTAGAAAAGCGCACCGACAGTTTGGACTTCGAAAGTCGGCGGCCGGATGAAAACCTCGATTGTCTTCCATCCAGGCAAATGGCCCCGGGCTCGCGGGAAGTCGGCTTCCAACGCCCCGGCTACTTGCCCTGGTCTCCAACCAGTTCGGCGTGGCCGTGCAGCGTTCCGGTGGCGAATCCAATGGACACCGGTTGCGGGCCGCAGCATGACTCCGCCTTGGCTTCGGCCTCCGGCGCAGCACATCCGGCGGCCTGCTCCCCGGGTGCCGGGGTGTCGCAGGAACCACCCAGGTCGGTGGAGCAGACGCCGGTTTCGGGCAACTGCAGTTCAAGATTGTCGGCGGCGTCCCGGTCCCCTGCCAGTGCGGCGGCGATCGAGCGCACCTGCTCGTAGCCGGTGGCCATGAGGAAGGTCGGGGCCCGTCCGTAGCTCTTCATGCCCGCGATGTAGAAGTCGGGCTCGGGGTGCGCCAGGATGCGTTCCCCGTGGGCGGAAACGGTGCCGCAGCTGTGGAACTCCGGGTCGATGAGCGGGCCGAGCTTGCGCGGGGCCTCCACGATTTCATCCAGATCCAGGCGAAGTTCCGAAAGCATGGAAAGGTCGGGGCGGAACCCGGTGGCGGGCACCACCCGGTCGACTTCCAGCTGCCGCCCGTCGGCGAGGCCGACTTCGAGTTTGTCCCCGCGTTTAAGACTGGAGATTGAAACGTTTTCAAGAATGGCGATGTCGCCGTTTTCGACAAAGCGGCGCAGGGATGTGCCCAGCTGGCCGCGGGCGGGCAGTTCGTCCGCCGACCCGCCGCCGTATAGGCGGATTGGGTTGGCAACCCCGCGCAGGCCCCACAGGATACGGGTGTCGGGATGCCGCTGGCGCAGCCGCCCCAGGCTGATCAAGGTGTTGGCCGCGGAGTGGCCCGAACCCAGCACCAGGACGGTCCTGCCGGCGAAATGCTCGCGGCCGGCCCCCAGCGGGTCGGGCAGTGGGGAGGTGACGAAGCCCGTGGCCCGGGCATCGGTCTCGCCGATGGCCGCGATACCTGAGCGCCCCACCGGGTTGGGGTTTCCCCAGGTTCCCGAGGCGTCGATGACGGCCCGGGCCAGGAGGTCTTCAGGACCCCGTGCGGTGACGGTGCGCACCAGGAACAGGGAGCCGTCGCGGCCGCGGGTGCTGGTCTTGTCGATGCCGCGGCCGTTGGCCTGGATGCGGGTCACGGCGGTGACGCGGAGCCCGTAGCTGATAACGGGCGCCAGCCTCGGGTGGGCCGCTAGCGGCTCGAGGTATTGCTCGACGAGTTCCGCACCAGTGGGCAGACGGGTTTCGCGCGGTGCCTCCCAGTCCCCGGCGTAGCCGTCGCCTGGTGTTCCCAGCAGCCGGCGGCAGGCGGCATCGATGTTCCAGCGCCAGGTGGAGAAGAGCCTGATGTGCCCCCACTGCCGAATGGCCGCACCGGGGCCGCGCCCGGCCTCGAGCACGCGGACCTCCTGCCCGCGCTCGAGCAGGTGTGCCGCGGCGGCCAGCCCGATGGGTCCGGCGCCGATGACAATCACCGGGTGGGTCTCGTTCATGGGGTTCTCCTTCAATGGGGAGTGGACAGCTTGGCAGCGATGTGGCCCATGTCTGCAGGTGCAGCGCCAGGTGTCACGGCAATCTTTCGCCAGAAACAATACATCGACGAACGTCGATATATTGAGTATCCTTGCCTATATCGACGATTGTCAATCTCCGCTGCGGAGTCGAATAGAAAGCGACGGATGCCACATGTCCACACCGGTTGCCATCAATGCCCGCGAGGAAACCACCTTGGCCTCCGCCAGCGACACGGACACTCCGTGCTGTGTTCCCGCCCACGGGCAGGGAGCCCTGGCCACCGCCGAAGCCGAGGCCCTCGCGGCTCGGTTCAAGGCGCTCGCCGACCCCAATCGGCTGCGCATCCTGTCGATCGTTTCCTCGTCCCCCGAGGCCGAGACCTGCGTCTGCGACCTGTCCGAACCTCTGGGGCTGGGCCAGCCCACCGTCTCCCACCACCTGAAGGTCATGGTCGAGGCGGGGCTGTTGAACCGCGAGAAGCGCGGGGTCTGGGCGTACTATTCGCTGGTTCCCGGCGCCCTGGACTCGCTGGCCGCAACACTCGCACCGAAGGCATGAACATGGAAGAGAACGCACGCACACCCAGGAAACCGGCGGTCCTGTTCGTCTGCGTCAAGAACGGCGGCAAATCACAGATGGCGGCCGGGCTCATGAAACTCGAGGCCGGCAACGACGTCGCCGTCAGCTCGGCTGGCACCAAGCCGGGGGCGGCGATCAATGCGCTTTCGGCGGAGGTACTGCTTGACCTGGGCATTGACATCGGGGCCGAGCGGCCCAAGGCGCTGACCGAGGAGCACATGCGCGAGGCTGGTCTGGTGGTGGTCCTGGGCGCAGAGGCCAGGGTTCCGGCGCTCGAAGGGGTGCGTGTGGAAACCTGGGAAACCGATGAGCCGAGCGCCCGCGGCATCGAGGGCCGGGAGCGCATGGAATTGGTGCGCGATGACATCCACGCTCGCGTGAAGGAGCTGGCGGCGCGGCTGCTGGGCAGCACGGGCCGTGAGGAGGACCGGGGAGCCTAGTCCCGGCCGATCCAGCGCGTCAGGGATTCGAGAATCAGCTCGAGGCCGATCGCGAATTCGTCGCCAAAGTCGTATCCCGGCTGCAACACGTGTTCGGTGGCGATTTCCATCAGGTGCGGATACTCCCCGGTGGCAAACATCTGCACGATGGGATCGGTGACGCTGGCGGCGGTGTCGGGCCCGGTGAACGGCAACGCGGCTTCCTGCATGGCAAAGCCATAGGTGTAGCTGTCCAGCAGGGCGTAGGCATGTGCCGCGGACTGCACCGAGAAACCGGCGCCGCGAAGCACACCCAGGGTCGCATCGTGGTGGCGCAGGGTGGCCTGGCCGGGGGCCGTGCGTGACTCCAGCAGCCCAATGGCCCAGGGGTGCCGGGCCAACGCGTCTCGCACCGAGGCCGCGCGGCGGCGCATTTCATTGTCCCAGTCCCCGTTGACCGAGGGGACGTCGATCTCCGCATAGACCATGTCGACGATAGCGTCCAGGATCTCGCCCTTGTTCGCAACGTAGTAGTAGAGGGACATGGGCTTCACCTCCAGCACCGCCGCCAGCGACCGCATGGTGAGCGCCCCAATGCCGTCCCGGTCCGCAATCGAAACGGCACAGGTGAGCACCCGTTCCCGGCTTAGCGGGATCCGCGCCGCGGTTTTTTCTTCTTTTTCCCTGGACTTCATGGGCCGATCCTATCGCATCTTCGTACTTTGTAAGTTACGCTCTCGTACTAAGTAAGGCATCGACCCGCGAGGTCTTGCATCCCGGAAGGAAACGCCATGTACGGCGCCAAGCGACTTGCAGCACGAGGGCTCGAAAAAGCCGGCACAATTCCGCCCCAGGGGTCGATGCGCGCCATCGCCCAGGAGCGCTATGGGAATGCCGAGGTGCTTCACGAGGCACGGCTCCCCGTTCCGGTGCCAAAGAAAAACGAGGTGCTCGTGCGGGTGCACGCCGCCG
Source organism: Paeniglutamicibacter sp. ZC-3 (assembly GCF_025847175.2). Classification (NCBI taxonomy): domain Bacteria; kingdom Bacillati; phylum Actinomycetota; class Actinomycetes; order Micrococcales; family Micrococcaceae; genus Paeniglutamicibacter; species Paeniglutamicibacter sp. ZC-3. The sequence continues at coordinate 82,496 of NZ_JAOYTG010000006.1, forward strand.
GCCTGGACCGGGGCACCTGGCACGTCATGACGGGCACGCCGCTGCTCGTGCGCCTGGCCCTTGGCATCCGCGGGCCCCGCAACCCGGTACCCGGCCTCGACCTGGCCGGCACGGTGGCGGCAATCGGATCCGCCGTGACCCGCTTTGCCGTGGGCGACGCAGTCTACGGTTTCGGGATGGGCACCTTCGCCCAGTACGCGGTGGCCAGGGAGGACCGGCTGGCCCCGAAGCCTGCAGGCCTCGACTTCCCCCGGGCGGCGGTGATCCCGGTTTCGGCCGCGACCGCGCTCCAGGCACTGCGCATGGGGCGCCTCGCTGCCGGCCAGAGGGTCCTTATCACCGGGGCCTCCGGCGGGGTCGGAAGCTATGCCGTGCAGCTGGCCAAGGCGCTGGGCGCCGAGGTCACGGGCGTCGCAGGTCCCGCCAAGCAGGACCTGGTGCACCAGCTGGGCACCGACCACGCCATCGACCACAGCCGGGAGGACTTTGCCGATGGAACCCGGCACTACGACCTGATCGTGGACATTGCCGGAAACCCAAGCCTGGACCGGTTGCGCCGGGCGCTGACGCCCACGGGCACCGCGGTGATCGTGGGCGGCGAGGGCACCGGTAAGTGGCTGGGCATGGGCAGGCAGTTCCGCGCCGTGGCGCTTTCGCCGTTCATTGGCCAGCGTCTGGCGATGCTGGGCTCCGCACAGCGCGCCTCCGACCTGCAGGAGCTGGCGACGTTCGTTGGCTCCGGCGCCCTGGAGCCGCACATCGACAGGTCCTTCCCGCTGGCGCAGGCAGCCGAGGCCATGGAATACCTGGTGGCCGGGAAGGCCCGCGGAAAGATCGCCATCATCATCTGACTTTCGCCACCGATCCCCCACGCGCCCACGTCCACCCGCCCCGCAAGCCAGGGGCAGCGCACCGCCGAATCCCGCCCACCTCTCTTCGTGAAAGCCGCACGCCATGACCACCCAGCCAACACCCCCGCCCGATTCGCCCTCCACCGGGCACATGCCGGGAATGCATCTGGCCCTGCTGCTGTTCGGGGCGCTGCTGATTCCCGCATCCCTCGGAGCCCTGGCCATCAAGGAGTTCCGCGACCTTGACCTGTCCGCGCTGCTGATTGCCGCCGGGATCGCCCTGGGCATCGTGGCCATCCTCGTCGGCGCCGCGGGGCTGGGCCGCGGCATCGGAATCGGCGCCCCGCAGGCAAGCTCCCTGCCCGGGCCGGTCCCGGCGACGCCGGTGCACCTCTCCGGGCACCTGGACCCGGGGCTTTCGCGCTGGAAGTGGCTGGTGAAGTGGATCCTGGCCATCCCGCACGTGGTGGTGCTGGCCCTGCTGTGGGTTGCCTTCCTGGTGGTGACCGTCGCCGCGGGACTGGTGATCCTGGTGACCGGGCGGTATCCGGCCTCGTGGTTCCAGTTCTCCGTCGGGGTGCTGCGCTGGCAATGGCGGGTGTCGTTCTACGCCTACGGGGTACTGGGCACCGACAGCTACCCGCCGTTCACGCTGGCGCGCGGTCCTTATCCCGCCCAATTCGACGTCTTCTATCCGGCACGGCTTTCGCGTTGGAAGGTGCTGGTGAAGTCCTGGCTGCTCGCCCTGCCGCACCTTTTGGTCATCGCGGCGCTCTCCGGCGGCTCCTGGGACACGGAGGAGGCCGGGATATCCTTGCTCGGCCTGCTGGTCCTCATCGCCGGAGTCGTCCTGCTGGTCACCGGCACCTACCGCCGGGGGCTGTTCGACCTGCTGCTGGGGCTGAACCGCTGGATCCAACGGACCGTGGCCTATACCTCGCTGCTGACCGACGCCTATCCCCCGTTCCGACTGGACCAGGGTCCCGGGGAGCCGGCGGCATATCCCGGGGAACCGGGGCCATCCGGCGCCGACACCCGGTCCCTCTAGCCAGGGCCGGGCGCCGTCGCGGGTTCCAGGCGCACGATGATTGCCTTGGACACCGGGGTGTTGGACCCCTGGGCCGTCGCTGCCAGGGGAACGAGCACGTTGGCCTCGGGGAAATAGGTCGCAGCGCAGCCGCGGGCGCTGGGGTAGGAAATGATCCGCAATCCGCGCAGCACCCGATCCACCCCGTCGCCGGCTTCCGAGTGCACGTCCACGTAGCCGCCGTCGGCCAGGTGCAGCGCGGCCAGGTCCTGCGGGTTCACGAAGATGACGTTGCGTCCCTTGTGCACACCGCGGTACCTGTCGTTTAGCGAGTAGGTGGTGGTGTTGAACTGGTCGTGCGAGCGCAGGGACTGCAGGATCAGCCGATCCTTGGGCAGTCTGATGGTCGCCAGCTCGTTGACCGTGATCACCGCCTTGCCACTCGGGGTCGGGAAGCGCCGCTCGTCCCGCGGCGGGTGGGGAAGCACAAAGCCCCCGGGCCGGCGCACCTTCGCGTTGTAGTCGGCGCAGCCGTCCACCACGCGCGAGATGTGCTCGCGGACGTTGTCGTAGTTTTCCTCGAAGCCCTCCCAGCCGATGGGGTGTTCGGGCCCCAGCACCCGGCGGGCCAGGCGCGACACGATGGCGACCTCCGAGAGCATCTTGTCCGAGACGGGCATGACCCGCCCCTGGGAGGCGTGCACCGCGCAGACCGTGTCCTCCACGGTGACGAACTGGACCCCGGATTTCTGCACGTCGATGTCGCTGCGCCCCAGGGTGGGCAGGATCAGGGCGGCGGCCCCGGTGTATGCGTGGGAGCGGTTGAGCTTGGTGGAGATCTGCACCGAGAGCCGCGTGGCTGCAATGGCGTCCTGGGCGGCGTTGGTGTCGGAAATTGCGTGGACGAGGTTCCCGCCCAGGGCGATCAGCACCTTGATCCGCCCCGCGGCCATGCCCTGGATGCTCTGCACCGCGTCGCACCCGTGTTCCCGCGGCGGTTCGAAGTCGAACTCGGCCGCCAGCCTGTCCATGAAGGAGCGCGGCATCCGCTCCCAGATGCCCATGGTCCGGTCCCCCTGGACGTTGGAGTGCCCGCGGATGGGGCAGGGCCCGGCGCCGGGGCGACCGATGTTCCCGCGCAGCAGCAGCACGTTCATGATTTCCTTGATCGTGTCCACCGCCTTGGTGTGCTGGGTCAGCCCCATGGCCCAGGTGATGATGACCCGGTCGGCCAGCAGGTAGCGCCGGGCCAGGTCGTCGATCTGCGCGCTGTCCAGGCCGGTGGCTGCCAGCACGTCGGCCTCCTCCAGGGTGGAAAGGTGGTGGCGGTACTCCTCGAGCCCGATGCAGTGCTCGGCGAGGAAGTCGTGGGCCAGCACCGAGCCGGGAGCTGCGTGCTCGGCCTCGAAGACCCGCTTGGCCAGCGCCTGCATCAGCGCCATGTCCCCGGCCAGGCGGATCTGCAGGTAGGCATCGGCCAGGTCCGTGCCCCGTCCGACCAGGCCGCGCGGGCGCTGCGGGTTCCTGAAGTTGATCAGCCCGGCCTCCGGCAGCGGGTTGATCGCCACGATGGAGGCCCCGGCCTCCTTGGCCTCCTCCAGCGCGGTGAGCATCCGCGGGTGGTTGGTGCCGGGGTTCTGCCCCATGATGATGATCAGGTCGGCCTTGGCGAAGTCCTCGTACTGGACCGCGCTCTTGCCCACCCCGATGCTCTCGGTCATGGCCACTCCCGTGGATTCGTGGCACATGTTCGAGCAGTCGGGCAGGTTGTTGGTGCCGAAGGCGCGCGCGAAGAGCTGGTAGGTGAAGGCGGCCTCGTTGCTGGCCCGGCCCGAGGTGTAGAAGGTCGCCTCGTCGGGGGAAGCCAGCGCGTGCAGTTCCCTGGCGATCAGGCCGAAGGCGTTCTCCCAGGAGACCGGTCGGTAGTGCTCGCTGTTGGGGGGCTTGTAGACAGGTTCGACCAGGCGGCCCTGTTGCCCCAGCCAGTACTCGCTGCGTTCCTTGAGCTCGGAGACCGGGTGCCCGGCCCAAAATTCGGTGGGCACCTTCAGCGGGTCGGCCTCCCAGGCCACCGCCTTGGCCCCGTTCTCGCAGAACTCGGCGACCTTGCGGTGCGGCGGATCGGGCCAGGCGCAGCTCATGCAGTCGAAGCCGTCCTTCTGGTTCATGTGCAGCAGCGTGCCGGCCGCCCGCCGCGGACCCATTTCCCCCAAGGCCAGCGGAATGGACGCCAACAGCCCCGGCAGGCCGCCGGCGCTGCGCTTGGGCGGGCCCACCGCCAGGTTCTCGTCGGTGACGTCGTCCTTCAGCGGCTTGCCTGCCATGGGAATCAGAGCCCCTTCGTCGGACCGCCCGCGGCCCGGTCGGAATACGCTCCGGCACCGGGCCGAAGCCATGTGCCTTCAGGTCTAGCACCGGGACGGGTGGCATTCAAGGGCCCCGACGCGGTAGCTGTCACCGGCCGCCGATGTGAAACACTGGAGCCCGGCCCCGGATCCCCCGGAATGCCCCATTGACATGAGGAGAGCCTGGATGAAGGAACCCGCCGGGCGCCCCGGATACTCCCTGCTGGCGATCCTGCTGGTCGCCGTCGGCATCGGCCCCCTGTTGACCTACGGGCTGAGCGCCGTCAGCGCGCTGGTCATCACCGAGCTGGGAATCAGCGAGGCGCAGTTCGGGCTGCTGGCCACCGTCTGCTTTGGCGCGGGGGCCGTCGGCAATGCCGCCTTCGGCCGCTTCACCGACAAGCAACCCGATGCCCGCCTGCTGGCGCTGGTCTTCGCCCTGGCCACACTGTCCCTGTTGCTCGCCGCGATCCCCGGCGGCTACGTGCTGCTGCTGGTCGCCTCGGGCCTTGCCGGCCTGGCCCAGTCCTTCCCCAACGGCGTCACCAACCGGATCCTTGCCGAACGCGTCCCGGAAGAACAGCGCATCGGCTGGATCGGCATCAAGCAATCAGGCGTGCAGGTCAGCCAGCTGGTGGCAAGCCTCGGCTTCCCCGCCCTGGCCGCCTGGATCGGCTGGCACGGGGCCAGCGGCGCGGGTGCCGCGGCCGCGGTGCTGCTGGGCGTGGTGGCGCTGCGCGTGCTCAAGGCCGTCCCGCTGCTGCCCAAGATCCCGATACCGGTGGGCGAGGTGCCCGCCGGCGGCCCGGCCCCGGCACCGCCTAGCACCAAGTTCCTGATCTGGGCGCTTGCCGCCTTCGGCTTCGTCAACGGCATGGGCGTGCAGGCCACCAACGTCTACCTCTCGCTGTATGCGGTGCGCGAACTCGACTTCTCCCTGGTGCTCGGCGGCGTGGCCGCGGCGGCCGCCGGGGCGATCGGCGTGGCGGCACGCGTGGGGTGGGGACGGATGATGTCCCGCGGCATGGCCGCCCCGCCGCTCCTGCTGCTGCTGGCGGGGCTGGCGCTCGCCGGGGCCGGGGTGTTTCTGGCCGCCGGCGCGACCGGGTCGGCGCTGCTGCTGTGGCTGGCCGTGGCCCTGCACGGGGCCTCGGCACTGGGGGTCTCGGTGGTGCTCATGGCCGCGGTGGTGCGTAGCGTCCCGCCCTCCTCGATGGGCATGGCCACCGGCATGGTCACCGCCGGGCAGTTCGGCGGCTTCACCGTCGGCCCGCTGGTCATGGGGACCCTGGTGGGCTCGGCCGGCGGCTTCGTCCTGGGCTGGGCGGTGGTCGGCGGGATTTACCTGCTCTGCGTGGGACTCGGTCTCTACCTGGTCTTGCGCCGGCGCCGGCGCAACCGGAGGGCCTCCGCCTGAGGTCTCCGGGCCAACGGACAGTACCGGGAACCTCGAACCTGCATGCACGTCCAGCCCCGGCAAGGGCTCTGTCGCGAGGCCCGGGAACCCCATTTCACGGGCTCTTTTCCCATGCTGTGCAAACCTCGCCCCCGGGTGGGGGAAGTTCTACAATGTGAGCATCAGGCGAGTGGCACCGGGGCCCACCGGACCCGGGTCCCTCATCCCCGGACAAAGGAATTCCCATGGGCACCACACCGCAGGCCTCCCAGCGAATGACCCCCGAACAGCGCCGGGTGGCAGGGGCCACCATGATCGGCACCACGGTCGAGTGGTACGACTATTTTATCTATGCCAACGCCGCCGCACTGGTCCTGGCCCCGCTGTTCTTCTCGCGGTTGGAGGGCACGGTGGCCTCGATCGTCTCGTTCGCCACTGTGGGGATCAGCTTCCTTTTCCGCCCCTTTGGCGCGGTGGTGATGGGCCGGATCGGGGACCGCTACGGGCGCCGGGTCGTGCTGATCATCACCTTGATCCTGATGGGTGTGGGCACCACCCTGATCGGCGTGCTGCCCACCTACGCCACCATCGGGGTGTGGGCGCCGATCCTGCTGGTCTTCCTGCGCGTCGTCCAGGGATTCTCGGCCGGCGGCGAGTGGGGCGGGGCGGCACTGATGGCCGTCGAGCATGCGCCGGCGGAGAGCCGTGGCAAGTTCGGGGCCTTCCCGCAACTGGGCGTTCCCGCCGGGATGCTGCTGGCGGCCGGGGTCACGGCCATCTTCGCCGCGGCGCTGACCGATGAACAGTTCCTGGCCTGGGGCTGGCGGGTTCCCTTCCTGCTGAGCTTCGTGCTCATCCTGATCGGGCACTACATTCGCACCCGTGTCGAGGAGTCCCCGGTCTTTCATGAAATGGAGGCCACGAAGCAGATCGAGACCGCGCCGTTGGCAACGCTTTTCCGCGACCACCGAAGCAAGGTCGTCCAGGCCACGCTGATCTTCATGGGCAACAATGCCGCCGGCTATATGCTGACCGGTGGCTTCATCCTCGGCTACGCCACCTCCCGCCTGGACCTGAACGCCGGCACCATCCTGAACATCATCACCATCGGTTCCGTGGCCTGGCTGATCTCCACCTGGGTCTCCGGGGTGCTCTCGGACCGCATTGGCCGGCGCAAGATGTACATCATCGGCTGGGTCGCCATGCTTGCCTGGCTTTACCCGCTCTTCCTGCTCATCGACACCGGCGAGATGGCGATGGTCGCCATCGCGCTGATCGTCTTTGGCGCCGTCATGGGGTTGTCCTACGGGCCGCTGCCTGCCCTCTACGCCGAACTGTTCCCCGCCCGCATCCGGCTCAGCGGTTCCTCCATCAGCTACGCCTTGGGTGCGGTGCTCGGCGGGGCCTTTGCCCCCACCATCGCCACCGCCCTCGTGGGCGCGTTCAACACCACGATCGCGGTCTCCACCTACCTGTTCCTGCTCGTCGCGGTTTCACTGGTCGCCACCATCACCCTCAAGGACCGCACCGGCACCAACCTCTACCTGCCGGACGAGGAACTCAAGCCCCTGAAAACCGATGAAACACCCGGACCCATGTACGACCCCTGAGCGCTTCCGCGCCACCGACGCCAGCGGACCCCCGAACCCCGCCTGACGGCATGGCATGCTCGCCCGGACGGGTACAGCGCCCCGGGACATGGGCCATGGTGCGACAAGGCCCGTTCCGGATGATGTCGCAGGACCGGGTCGTGGCCGACGGCCAGTTGCACGACCCGAGAACACCGGCCCGCGGTGGCCGGAGGCGCGGCGTTGAACCGGAACACGAAATCGTTCGGTAGCTGCCCGGGTGCCGCCTGGAACAGGGGCAACCGCGCTCCGTGACGCAATCAGATTCCATGCCGACTCGCGGAGGTCCTCCTATGAGGCAACGTATCCAGCCCCGCGGAGGCTTCTCATGGGTCATCGCGAAAGCTTGTCAGCCAGCGGGCCGGAACTGTATGGTCTGCGCAACGGACGGTGGCAGTCGATGGCTCCCAGCGTACGGTTCCGACAATGTCGTCGAGAGGTAACCGTTCGATGTCACCTGACAAGCTGCTCCGGTTGGCCGGTTTGGCCGCGATCGCTGCGGGGGTTCTTTCCATCATCGGGGATGTGATGAGCCTGGTGGTCGATCTGGAGGCCGCCGACGCAGCCAGCGACGTCTCGCAAAGAATCGTGTTTGGCTTCTACCTGCTCGGCACCGTGTTGCTGCTGCTCGGGTTGACCGGGCTGTACGCCAGCCAGTCCCGGACCGCGGGGATTCTGGGCTTTGCCGGATTCCTGCTCGCCTTCGCCGGGACCGCGCTGACGGTGGGGGCAATCTGGTTCGAGTTCTTCGTGGTCCCCGACCTGGCGGCCCAAGCCCCGGATGTGGCGACCGGAGAGCTGGGATTCACGGGATTCGCGCTTTCCTTCCTGATCGCCGCCGTCGGCTGGGTTCTCTTCGCCATCGCGACACTCCGTGCCGGCGTCTATCCTCGACTCGCCGCGGGGCTTCTCCTTGCGGGGGCACTGGTCTCTTTCGTCCCGCTCTTCGCCCAGGTGCCGGCAACGGGACTACTCCTCTCAGTTGGCATCGTCGTGCTCGGATTTTTCCTGTGGAGGCGCCACGGGGCCCCTGCCCGGATCGGTCAACGGCGCACTAAGTAGTGCAGGTGAAGCACCCGGTTGCCCTGAATCACGACGTCGGGATCCCCCAACAGGTGCTGTGCACGGACTGACCCGAAGTAGCGCTTGCCTGACCCGAACACGACGGGTACGACGTCCATGCGCACCTCGTCGACCAGGCCCGCGGCAAGCACCGGGCCACCGACGTCGCCAACGGAAACCTCGACGATGCGCTCACCCGCGAGCTCCTGAGCCTTGGCCACGGCTGCCTCGACGCCGTCGACGAAGTGAAATGGAGCCGCGGGGTCCCAGCCCTCCGGCTTGGGGCGGTGCGTCACGACGACCACGTGGTCTACCCCGCTTGGGGGCTTCCCGTCCCAGCCCTCGGTCATGTCGAAGACGTGGCGGCCCACAATTGTCGCCCCAATTTGGTCCCAGTACGGCCGGGTGTAGTCGTAGGACGCCTGCGACACCTTCAACGCCCCGCTCTCATCCAGCGGAACATCGCCGGCGGACAACCAGTCGAACAGCGGTCCGGGCTGGTCGTTCTCGTCCGCGACGAAGCCGTCCACCGACACCGATCCGTACATGACCACCTTGCCCACGGGGCTCTCCTTTGCTTTGGGGGTGCCCAATATTAACCGGAGCGGACTCGCCTTGCAACAGGAAGGCACGGCAGGACTGTGGCAGTCGGCCAAGACCACTGAGTACCGACAGTTCAAGGCGATGATGATCTCCCTGGAACGGACCACGCAGGCGGCCTCGGGCACGCCGCAGGCCGATGCGGGGGCAGGCGGCCCCCGCGCAGGCGCGCTCTGCTCCTTCGATCTGGCGGACTCCGGCATGAGCTGCGCGCAGGCCGCGTCGTTTGTGCAGAAGCTCTCGGGCACCCGGCCAGGCGCCGGCGGCGTCGAGATCATGGGCCACGGCGCGTGCGAAATGCCGTATCCCGGTCTCTGCGGCAGGTGCATCATGGAAGACACCGGGGTCACCTTCCGCTACGAGTTGAAGCAGTAGCTTGGCTCCCTCTTGCACCGTTCAGCCTCTGGTCGGAAGGGTGCCGGGAGGCCCGTTCACGGCACAGGTTTGGGCCCGAGGAATCAACGTCGAAGCCCCTTGGCTTGGCGCGACCCTCACGCGAGGTAGATTCTAGGGATGGTTCACAGCACTTTCACTGATTTCGACTCCCCTCCCAACACCGACGGCAATGACGTGTTTCACGAGGCCCGCAGGCGCCGGACGTTTGCCATCATTGCGCACCCCGACGCCGGCAAGTCGACATTGACCGAGGCCTTGGCCCTGCATGCGCGGGTCATCACGAAGGCAGGTGTGACGCACGGTAAGCAGGGGCGCCAGGCGAGCATGTCCGACTGGGGCACCATGGAACGCGAACGCGGGATCTCCATCAGCTCCACTGCATTGCGGTTCGAACACGGCGATGTCATTTTCAATCTGCTCGACACCCCGGGGCACGCGGACTTCTCCGAGGACACCTACCGGGTGCTGACGGCCGTGGACTGCGCCATCATGCTTGTCGATTCCTCACGGGGAATGGAAACCCAGACCCTGAAGCTCTTTGCCGTCTGCAAGGAACTTGGGCTGCCGGTGGTCACCGTGTTCAACAAATGGGACCGTCCCGGACAGGAAACGTTGCAGCTGCTAGATGAGGTCCAGGATGCCACCGGCAGGATGCCGGTGCCCTTGAACTGGCCCGTGGGCATCGCAGGCGACTTCCGTGGCCTGTACAACCCGGAAAGCGGAACCTACACGCGCCTATCTCGCACCAATGCCGGCGCCAGCCTCGCACAGGCCGACGAACTGAGCCCCGAAGAGGCCGCCCTGGACGCCGGGGACTCGTGGGAAGCCGCCCGCGAAGACTGCGACATGGCCGTGGCCCTCAATGGCGGCTTTGACGGGGAAGATTTCTTGGCCGGTCGGGCCACTCCGGTGCTTTTCGCTGCTGCGGCGTCCAACTTCGGGGTCGCCCCGCTCTTGGATTTCCTGGTGAACCGGGCGCCCGCGCCTGGTCCGCGCGCGGATGAGGCCGGCACCTTACGCGCATTGGATTCGGATTTCTCCGGGTTCGTCTTCAAGATGCAGTCGGGCATGAACCCGAACCACCACGACAAGCTTGCCTTTGTCCGGGTGTGCTCCGGGACCTTCCGGCGGGGCATGGCACTACGGAACGATTCAACGGCAAAGCCCGTTTCCTCCAAGTACACCCACCACATGAGCGGCAGGGACCGCGATTCAGCGGATGAATCGTGGCCCGGTGACGTGGTGGGCTTCAGCAATGTCAGCGGTTTGCGGATCGGCGATACGGTGCATGCCGGCGAGGCTGTATCCTTTCCGCGACTGCCGCACTTCAACGCCGAACACTTCCGCATGGTGCGCAGCCTGGATACCGGTCGAGCCAAGGCGTTCGCCCGTGGAATCTCCCACCTCGAAGAAGAAGGCACCATCCAGGTTCTCTACCGCAGCTCCGGGACGAGCCAGTCGCCGATCTTCGCGGCAGTCGGAGTCCTGCAGTTCGATGTGGCCCTGGATCGGTTGAAGCGCGAGTTCAACGCTCCGGCCGTCATCGAAGAGGCACTGCCCTATGAAATGGCCAGGGACCTCTACGGCCCGGATCCGGTACAGACCGCCAAGGCCGCCGCCGTCGAGGTCGTCTACCGGTCGAATGGGAATCCCGTGGGACTCTTCAGGAACCAGTGGAAGCTCGGTCGCACCATGGCCGATAGCCCCGAGCTCTTCGGCATCACCGGCGACGAAGCCAAATAACACGGGAACCTGCGGAGCCGGCTAGGCGTCGATCACCAGGTCGCCGGTCGGCGTGGAGCAGCAGATCAGGATCTTGCCCGCGGCGATCTCCCCGGGCCTAATCCCTCCGGCGTGGTTCATCTCCCCCGTGCCCCCGAGCAGGGAGAACTTGCAGGCGCCGCGCATCCCCGGCGTGCACGAGGAAGGCACGGGAGCCCCCGCGGCCAGCACGGCGTCGAGGATGAACTCGTCCGCCGCGCAGTCGATGGTGCGCCGGCATTACCCGGGCGCCGGCATCCAGCAGCGCCCGGGTAATGGACACCAGCGGGGCGAAGCCGCCCAGCGGACCGTGGGCGACGGTCACTGTGCCGGGGGCCAGCGCGTCGGGCAGCCAAGTAGAGGCGGGTCCCCCGGGCACGGCCTTGACCGTAATCTCCAGTCGCGTCCTGCGGGATGCGTTAATCCGCCGCGTGGTCGTGGTGCATGTGGGCCCGTTCCCCGCCGTGGTCGAAGATCGTCAGGATCTCCACCGGACCCTCGTGCGCCCCGATGTGGTGTGGGACCATGGTGGAAAATTCGGCGGCCTGCCCCTCGGAAACCAGGATGGTGCGCTCCCCCAGCACCAGGGACGCCGTCCCGGAAAGCACGGTGAACCACTCGCGGCCCGGATGCACGCTCAGGCCGATGTCATTCGTGGTCCGCTCGTGGGTGATGCGCATCTTCGCCACAGTGGTTCCATTGACGGAGTGCTCGCGCGAGAGCAGCCAGGTGGTGAGTCCGGGCTGGTGCTCGGGTTCGGGTCGGATCACCACGTCCTCGTCGCTGGTCGGCTCCACCAGCTGGTCGAGGGTGGTGCCCAGCGCCTTGGCCAGGGGAACGAGTTGGTCCAGGGCGATCCTCCGGTGGCCGGTCTCAATCCGGCTAAGCGTGGAGGGGCTCAGGAAGCAGCGGGCCGCCAGTGAATCCAGCGACCAGCCCTTGGCCAGCCGTAGGCCCTTGAGGCGCTGGCGGATCACAGTGTCCATGGAAAAATCTTCTTGCGTCATACGCAAGAGTGTATGCCAATTACGCATCCACTGGTTAGGCTTGAACCATGACGACACAGCATTCCCCGGAACACGGCCACCACCATCACGGCGGGAACAACGCCAATCACCACGGGCACCAGCACTCGAACGAGCAGGGCATGGCGGAAATGCTCGACCTGGATGCCCAGTTGATGAAGGAACACCTCCAGGAGATCTTCGCCTGGACCTCCGGGCACCAGCCAGACCCGCGCACCATCCTGGACCTGGGCGCCGGCACGGGCACCGGAACGCTCGGACTGGCCCGGACTTTCCCCGAGGCCGCGGTCGTGGCCCTGGACCAGTCGGAGTTCATGCTCGGGCGCCTGTCGAAGAAGGCGAGGGACCATGGGTTCGAGGAGCGGCTCACGACACTGCAGGTGGACCTGGACACGTCGTGGCCGGATTTGAGGGACATTGACCTGGTGTGGGCAGCATCCTCCATGCACCACATGAGCGATCCTGCCAACGTATACGAGCAGATCGCCGGCACGCTGTCCTCCGACGGGCTGCTGGTGGTCGTGGAAATGGATTCGTTCCCCCGCTACCTGCCCCGGGATCTGGGCTTCGGCGACCCGGGCTTGGAGGAACGCTGCCACGCCGCAGCAGGCAGCGCCAACTGGAACGCCCACCCGGACTGGGCCGGCCCGATCAAGGACGCGGGGATGGAGGTCATCGACCAGCGAACCTTTGTTTACGCGATCGACCAGGACCAGGAGCTGGTGGCGCGCGCCGCCCACCGGTGGTTGTCCCGAATGCGCGATTCCCTGGCGGACACGCTGCCGGCGGCAGACCTCCAAGCCCTGGAAGGGCTGCTGGATGCCAAGGACTCGCGCTCGGTGCTCACACGCACGGACCTGTCGATGCGCGGCAGCCGCACGGTGTGGGCGGCACGTCTCCCCCGATAGGAACAACCCGCAGGGCACCTGCGCCAGTTATTCACCGGCGGTCCGACCTGTTCGGGTCGGATTGTTGGGGACCGTCAGGACCGGAAGTCGACGTCCTGCGCGGCGGTGACCGCCGCGGTGCGCTCCGGCGCCCCCTGGAATTGCCAGTAGAGGTTGATATGGGAGATGGCGACCTCCGGGGGCGGGGCGCCCCACTGGGTCATGTCACTGGTGGTGTGCGCGTCGGACACCAGCGTCACGTCGTAGCCGCGGGTGAAGGCGCCATGGACGGTCGAGCGGATGCAGGCATCGGACTCGGCGCCGGAGACCACCAGCCGGCCGACGCCGGCGGCGGAAAGCACGTCCTCGAGATCGGTGGCCTCAAAGGAGTCCCCATAGATCTTGTGGATCACCGGCTCGTCGGCGGCCGGCGAGAGTTCAGGAACGATCTGCCAGGCGTCGCTGCCCTTCTCCATTTCCTCGTCCGAATGCTGCACCCACACCACCGGCGCCCCGGCCGCACGGGCACGCTTCACGAGGCCACTAATGTTGCCAATAGTTTCGTCTCGCCGGTAGGCGTTCGCCACGACGTCCCGCTGCACATCGATCACGATGAGAGCGGAGCGGGTTCGATCGGAAAATGTGCTCATGAGAAATCCTTCGCGGGCGTCATGGAGTTTATCCACGAACCAACCTACGCCGCGATCCAGACATTTGTGAATGGCGCGAGTGAATATTCGAACAATTCTTGGCTCAGGTCCATGGCATGGTTACGGCAGCTTCGGATTCGTCGTTCCTTCAATCCGGCCACGTGCCCCGATACCTCGAGGAATCAATTCTGCAGGATGCGCAATCACTGGTCGCCTCCGCGCCGACCCGGCAGAGTGGAGACATGACCAATGAATCCTTGAACGCCCTGATCCTCATTTGCACGCTTTCCCCATCCCCCAAGGCATCCAGCAGCGACATGTTGGCGCGACAGATTGCTGCCGAGTTCGCCAAGCACAAGGTGGAGAGCGAACTGGTACGCATTGTCGACCACAACGTGATGCCCGGCGTCCTGAAGGACATGGGCGCTGGCGATGACTGGCCTGATCTCAGAAAAAAGCTCCTGGAAGCGCAGATCCTGGTGCTCGCCACCCCGATCTGGGTGGGGCATCCCTCGAGCCTGGCCCAACGGGTTTTGGAACGTCTTGATGCCGAGCTATCCGAAACCGACGACCAAGGTCGTCCCATCCTGTTCGACAAGGTGGCCATGGTTGGAGTGGTCGGCAACGAGGATGGGGCACACCATGTCATTGCCGACCTGTCCCAAGGTCTGGCCGAAGTTGGCTACACCATCCCGGCCCAAGGATCAACATATTGGGTGGGCGAAGCCATGCACACCACCGATTACCAGGATCTGGAACAGACGCCCGAGGTGACCGCCAACGCCACTCGGATCTCGGTCCGGAACACCGTGCATCTGGCAGCAGCGCTGAGGGACGGGCCCTATCCTGCGGCCTAGGTCGTGCCCGTTTGTCCGTACTAAAGTCCCCTGCCACTAGGCGAGACGATGATCTTCACCGCCGTCTCATTGTGATTGATCAAAGTGTCGAAGCCCTTGTCGATCAGGTCCTCCAGGGCGATGCGCCCGGTGATGAACGGCTTGAGGTCAATCTTTCCGCTGCCGACCAGCTCGATGACCTCGGCGTGGTCGCGCACGTAGGCGATAGTGCCGCGCACATCGATTTCCTTGAGTACGATTTTTTGCCTGTCCACGGTGGCCGGGCGACCCCAGATGGAGACATTGACCAATACGCCGGTGGGCTTCAGCGCATCCAGCAGGGTGTCGAGCACCGCGTTGACCCCGGCGCATTCGAAGGCCACGTCGACACCGATTCCGTTGGTGATTTTCAAGACCCGCGACTTGACGTCCTCGGCGCTGGGATCGAGCACGTGGTCGGCGACCCCGCTTTCGCGCGCCTTGTCCTTGCGGGCAGCCGAAAGCTCGCTGACGATCGTGGTGACTCCCATTCCCTTGAGCACCGCGGCAGTCAGCAGGCCGATGGGTCCGGCGCCACCCACGAGGGCTACCTGCCCCGGCATCACGCCGCTGCGCACTACCGCATGATGCCCCACCGACAAGGGTTCGATCAGCGCGGCCTCGTCCAGCGGGATGTTCCCGATGGGATGGACCCAGCGCGCGTCGACGACGATCTTCTCCCCGAGTCCCCCGCCTCCGCCGGCAAGCCCGATGAAGCCCATCTTGACGCAAAGGTGGTAGTTCCCGTCCTGGCAGGAGGCACACTGTCCGCAGACAAAGTAGGGCTCGACCACGACGTCCTGTCCGACTGACAGATCCATGACGCCCTCGCCAACCGCCGTGATGGTTCCGGAGAATTCGTGGCCGAGGGTCACCGGGGCCTCTTCGTGGGACAGCGGGTGCGGGTGCCCGGGCCCCGGGGTGAAGATCGGGCCCTCCAGGTACTCGTGCAGGTCGGTGCCGCAGATGCCGCACCACGCGACATCGATGGTCACCGCCCCGGGGCGCAGCGCGGGCTCGGGAATCTCTTCAATGCGGATGTCCTTTTGGGCGTAAAAACGAGCAGCCTTCACGGCAAGTCCTTTCTCGAAAGATCGGACGCGGCGACTCGCGCCCTCGCGATTCCCGACAACAATCTTGCGCACCGGCCGCCGGGCAACGCTCATGATCGACGTTACCGCTGTGCCCTCGACACTGGCTAGGGGCAATGCACAACGTTTCGGGAATACGGCCGGGACCAGATAAAACTCTCCACTTGTTGCCTGGTTCGAGGGTGGGCAGCGGGAAAACTGCCCCCTGCGATGAATAGGACAATATCCCTACGGGCGACTCTTGACCGCCCCATCCGCATGCCCCGGATTCGGCAGCACCACGGGGCCCGCACTGGGAACCGGCGAAAATGCCGTGATGGGCTTAGGACGCGGCGCTGGAGTTGGACGGATCGAGCGCCGCAGCCAGTTCGTGACCCGTGACGACTTCCGGCCGGTAGGGTTCGATGGCCCCCGCCTCGATGAGGCCGATGGCACCGCGGGCGAATTCCGCCGGATTCCGGATGTCCAATTGGTTCAATGCGGTGGGCGAGTAGTTCCACCAACTGCTGCGCAGCAGATCGTTGGTGGTTTCCTCATCGAAGCGCGGCCTGATGGTCTTGGCGGGTACGCCGCCGACCACGGTATATGGAGGCACGTCGCGGGTGACGATCGAGTTGGATGCCACCACCGCCCCGTCGCCAATCGTCACGCCGTGGCCCAGGGTGACGTCCTCGCCGATCCATACGTCGTTGCCGATGGTGACCGGATTCGGGGTGTAGTCGAACTTCCGGTAGGTGGGCCGCTCTCCCCTGTCCCGCTCGAAGGTCTCCATCATGAGCCGGCGGTTGTAAAAGACCGGGCTGGTGGAGGCCCATTCGTGCGGATGCCGTGCGCCCATGACCTTCACGCCCTTGGCAATGGAGGTGTAGCGCCCCACCTTGGCCGAAAGCGGAAGGCGGGAATGGGTGTATGAAAAGGATCCCAGGCTCACCAAGTGCCGGCCGCTACCTGCCCAATAGGTGGCGTAGGGCTCAAGGCGCAGGTCGTCGCCGAACTTGATCTGGGTGTCATCCCCGTAGCTGGCTCCGGTGGCTTCTATCGACTTGGCGCCGGGACCCATGAAAAAGATCCGGTTCGCAACCAAGTGAGGGCGTAGTTCGCTCAAGCGTAAATGCATCGTTCAACCGTAGTCATCGAACCCGGTGGTTTCATCGGCATTTACTGGCAAAACCATGACCGGCAGTCACGGAAGAACGCCAAGGCAGAAAGCGGGCCGGGGATCCACGCGAAATCGTGAAGTCCCCGGCCCGCCGTCATGGTTGGCGAATGACATTAGCCGACCGCGACGCGCAGCTGGTTCCGCCACGGGTCTTCGAAGCGCAGCTCGGCACCGGTGTGGTGGCTGGAGATCCCGGCAACCTTGAGGCGTTCGGCAAGAGCGCCGACCTCGTCCTGGTTCGGGACGGTGATGACGACTTCACCCAGGCCCAAGGTGTCCTTGCGGGGACCGACGCCGCGGGAGTTCCACACGTTCATGGCCATGTGGTGGTGGTAGCCGCCGGCGGAGACGAAGAGTGCCTGTCCGTGGAAGCTCGTGGTCTTGGCAAAGCCCAGGGTGTCCACATAGAACTTTTCCGCCGTGGCCACGTCGCCCACCTGCAGGTGCACATGGCCGATGCCGGCATTCGCGGCGGTCAATCCGCTCACGGCCGCCTCGTTAAGGTATTTGTTGAGGTAGTCATTGGGATCCAGGTAGATGGTGTCCATGGCGACGGTGTCGCCGTTCCAGGTCCAGGTGTCACGCGGGCGGTCCCAGTAGAGCTCGATGCCGTTGCCCTCGGGATCGTTGAAGTAGAAGGCCTCGGAGACCAGGTGGTCGGAGCTGCCGGTGAACAGTGATCCGTCGAACTGGGCAGCAGAGAGCACGGTGGCAGCAAGGTCCGACTGCGTGTCAAAGAGCAGCGCCGTGTGGAAGAGGCCCGCTTCACCACGGCCAGGAAGGTTCAAGCCCGTGCCGTCTGCTAAGTGAACGAGCTCGAGACCACGCCGGCCCAGGCCTGTCCCTGTCGGTCCCTCCGATAGAACTTCGAGGCCCAGGGCCTTCTGGTAGTACGCGCTCATCTTCTTCATGTCCCCGACCTTGAGCATGACGGTGCCCATGGCCAGATCGGCGGACAATTGATCTTGGGTGATGGTGCTCATCTTGGCAGCTCCTGATGCGTGATCGTGGGATGTTCTTGCTTCAAGTATGACACGATTTACTTGAAGCTACAATCATTGATCTTGTTCCGTAGATCACCAGACGTCACGGTGTCGGCTTTGCCAAAGGCACCGCAGGTTACAGGTGCATCACCGCCTGCTCATGGGATGCCTGAGTCGCAGCAGGAGTCCGTGCTGGGTTCAGCGCTTCACCAACCCGCTCGCCAAAGGACCGCGCGGCGGAGGGCACTTCGTGGCGCGGGACCAGGCGGCGGCGGTGCACAAGATTCTTAGGGCCAGCGCAATGTGCACCGTTCGTTTCGAGAGGCTCGCCTCGCCCGCCCCGCCTGGCGGCAGGTCTAATCCAGGAGTCCAACGGCAAGTCGGGCCTGTCCCGTCACGGTCGCTGAGCAGGGTCCATCGCCTCATATGCCTGAAAGGCCAGCCACAATTGGGCTACCGCGGAGGATTCAGCCAGATCCAGCCCGGTGAGTTCGCGAATCCTGCGGATGCGATAGATGATGGTTTGCCGATGGACAAAAAGCAACGTGGCAACTTTTTGAGCCGATCGCTGGTTTTCCAGATAGCTCCGGAGAGTGTCCATGAATTCGGTTTGGTTAACCCGGTCGTGCTCAATCACCGGTCCGAGCAGTCTCTGCACCAGTGCCGCGCCGTCACGGTGCCCGCGCATCCCGAACCAGTCTCCCTCCTCCGCATACCCGACCAACCGCATGCCCTGGGCCGCGGCCTGGCCCAACGCCCACAAGGATTCGCGTAGACCACGTTGAATTTCATCGACTCCGACCGGAGTGCTCAGGCCAATAGGCAGCCTGGCCTCCAAGACGTGTTGCAGCAGATCCTCGGGGCAATCTTCGGAGACGAGCAAATGCAGTTTTCCCTCAACCGCCAGACAAATGCTGTTCACTCCATGGCGCCACAAAGCGCGGTGGACCTGCGGCAGGCCCGTTTCGGATCGGGCCGGCACGGCAACCAGGCGTAAGTCGCCAGCCATTAGTCCGAACTCTTCGAGGCGGCGCGCGGCTTCAGCCACACCTATGCGTCCTTCGAATGATTGCAACAAGAATTCCCCTCCCGACTGGAAGCGGCTTTCCATGGACAATGCCGAGCGCGAAAGTCCCAATCCGAGCACGGTGGCCGAATGCAACAGGACGACCCCGTCCGGTTGCGTATTCCCCGCGGGCAACACGACCAGCAAGGCATGCGGATGGGTGGGAATATCCATGAGCATCATGGAGTCCCCGCCGTCGGAACTCCACAGAAAGTGGCGGGTCTCTGCCGTGGATTCGGAGCTGATTCGCCGCACACGCTCCAGCACATCATCGGGCAGGGCGGCATCCCCTGGTTGCCAGGTATGCAGGCAGCGATCATCAACCACATACAGCCGAGCGTCGATTTCCCTCCCGATCCCCTCGAGTAACTGGGACCAGGTTTCGCCGGGCGTCGTGGCCTTGCGCAACAAGTCGTAGATGCGAGCGGTTTGCTTGATCCGGCGTGATTCCTCGAGCAGGCTCGCCTCGGCAATGGACCGGGAGATCGCCATAAAAGGCAGAGGGTAGGGAACGGAGACCAATGGAAGGGGCAAGGAATCGCAGGCCTTGAGGAACTCGTCGGAGAAGTCCGGGGAATGCATCTTCTCTCCCACCGCCAGCGCCACAGCCCCTGCGTTCGCCAGCGCTTGGGCGAGGTGGACCTGCCCCGCGGGATCCGACGGGATCGAAAGGCCATTGGTCATCAAGAGCACCCCCGGTGACACCCATTCCCAGAGGTTGGGCAGGTCCGAGGTGTGCGACCAGGTGATCGAATGCCCCAACCCTTGCGCCCCGGCCACCAACTGCAGACCCAATTGCGGTTCGTCCAGCAACTCCTTCACGCTCATGGCCATTGCGCATTCCCTTTTGTCGACGTCCGCGGCACCGCCGCCGTTCCGGCGGGATCCTCCCATCAAACGCGACCTGTCATACAAATGTCTAGTCGGTGCCAGCGATAGTTGACACATGTCGATTGTCGTCGTGACTCCGATCACGAATGATGGAACCACACCACTAGCCAGCCCGTAGTTCTCGGGCATACAGAGAGAAAAGAGCCCGCAATGAGCACCTCCGTTCGCCTCATTGACGATGCGCCACTGACGCGGTTCCATAAAAAGCTGACCGTGTTTTCCTCCGGCGGTCCCTTCATTGACGGCTACGCCCTGTCAATCATTGGAATCGCCCTGATCACCATGACCCCGGCGCTTGACCTGGGCCCCAAGGAAATCGGCATGGTCGGCGCAGCCAGCCTGGTCGGCATCTTCTTTGGCGGGGGTGTCTTTGGCTGGGTAACCGACAAGGTCGGTCGCCACACCATGTACATCCTGGACCTCATTGCCCTGGCGGTTTTCTCCATCCTCAGTGCCTTCTCCACAGATATCTGGCAGCTGGTTCTATGGCGCTTCCTCCTGGGCGTTGCCATCGGAGCCGACTACCCGATTGCAACCTCGCTCCTGGCTGAGTTCCTCCCACGCAAGCATCGCGGCCGGCTCCTGGGTGCCACGTTCGTGGTCTGGGCCATCGGCGCGGCGGCCGCATTCGCCGTCGGGTTCGCCATGCGCGGCGTGGGGCCGGACGCCTGGCGCTGGATGCTCGCCAGCCCGGCCATCTTCGCGATCATCACGCTGCTGTTCCGGTTGGGCACCCCCGAGTCCCCGCGCTGGCTGCTCTCCCGCGGCCGAGTCGACGAGGCACGCACCGTCATCAAGAAGGTCTACGGCAACGACTACGACGTCAATTCGCTCGGCGAGGACGAGGACACCGGCAAGCGCGCAGCCACGTTCACCGACATCTTCAACAAGAAGTTCTGGCGCCACACCCTCTTTGTCTCAATTTTCTGGACTGCCCAAGTCATCCCCCTCTTCGCGGTCTACACCTTCGCCCCGGAGCTGCTCGCCTCCTTCGGCCTGGACGGGGATGCCAACCTCTACGGCGGGTCGCTGCTGATTTCCCTGCTCTTTGTCGTCGGTGGCATCCCGGGCCTGTGGCTGGTCGAGCGCATCGGACGGCGCAAGCTGCTCCTATGGACCTTCGGCATCATTGTCCTGGCATTGGCAGCCCCAGCGTTCATCCCCGGTGTCGGTCCAAAGACCCTGTTCACGGCCCTGGCAATTTTTGCCCTGGCCTCGGGTGCTTCCAGCTTCCTCGAAGTTGTATACCCCAACGAGCTTTTCCCCACCGAGATCCGGGCCACCGCCGTCGGCTTCGGCACCGCGGTCAGCCGGGTGGGCTCGGCGGCAAGCACCTACCTCATGCCGGTTGCAATCATCAGCTTCGGTGCTTCCGGCGCCCTGTTGATTGGTGCCGGGATCTCCTTGGTGGGGCTCATCGCCACCTTCATCCTGGCCCCCGAAACGGCCAACCGTTCCCTTGCCGACATCTCGGGGGACGGCAACAAGAAACACACCAAGCCCCACGGCAAGACCACGGAAACGACAGTCAAAGGAACCCTCGTATGAGCAAGCACCAGCCCATCGGCCCCGTTGAGGCCACCAAGGTCCCCCGGTTCGCCGGGCTTGGAACCTTCGCCCGCCTTCCACAGATCGATGCGGTCCCCGACTACGACATCGCAGTGCTCGGCGTACCCTTCGATGGCGGTACCTCCTTTAGGCCGGGCGCCCGGTTCGGTCCGGCCGCGGTACGCGAGGCCTCCCGCCTGCTGCGCCCCGGCTACCACGTCGAGCTCGACGTCACCCCGGTTGAGGCAGTCCAGGTCGTCGATGCCGGCGACGTGGCCTGCACGCCGTACGACATCGGCAAGGCCGTTGAGCAGATCGAGGAACAGGCCCTGCCGCTGCTCGCCAAGGACAAGCGCGTGATCGCCGTCGGCGGGGACCACACCATTGCCCTGCCGATGCTCAGGGCCGTGAACAAGGTCCACGGACCGGTGGCCCTGCTGCACTTCGATGCGCACCTGGACACTTGGGACACCTACTTCGACGAGCCGATCACCCACGGCACGATGTTCCGCCGGGCCTTCGAGGAAGGCCTGCTGATCGAGGACAAGTCGATGCACGTGGGCATCCGCGGCCCGGTCTACGACCAGGACGACTTCCTGCGCGACCACGAGTTCGGCTTCCAGATCATCCGCTCCACCGACATCGACGAGATCGGCGTGCCGGCGGCCATTGCGAAGGTGCGTGAACGCCTGGGCGACACCCCGGTGTACCTGTCGGTGGACATCGACGTGCTGGACCCGGCCTTCGCCCCGGGCACCGGCACCCCGGAAATGGGCGGCCTGCACTCCCGCGAGCTGCTGCGCCTGCTGCGCGGCCTGAACGGCATCAACATCGTCGGTGCCGACGTCGTCGAGGTCGCCCCGGCCTACGATCATGCCGACATCACTTCGCTCGCCGCGGCCACGGTAGTTTTTGACATGATGGGCCTGATGGTCAATTCGGGCCATCTGATCCGGGAACAGTCTGAACTGACTTCTCAGCCTGCCAGGGTCTAGGCCAGCACCCACGGTGCTTTTGGCCCGGCCAACGTCTGAGGCGTTGGCCGGGCCGGCGCTGTAGAGAGAACCAAACGTGCCGGAGCTGGCTGGCCCGCCCGAATGATGTTGCCAAAACACCCGCCGAAAGCAGAAAGGTTGCCGTCCCACCATGCACAGAAGCACGGGAGGACGCACTCCATCGAGATCTATTTGATCTGGCCGGTCAGCGATAGCGTCACACCGCGAGAACCAGGGATGGTGCACTGCTGGGCCTGCTCCGTCGGCAGGCCATGTTGCCGACGAAACAGGCCCACTCAAATACCACGCAAGCGACATGCCTCAGTCGAAATGCGTGTGGGTCTCTTCCCTGCTAATGGACCGCACCAGGGTGTCCGCAATGTCACGCAGCTTGAGATTGCGCCCATTTGACGCCGACTTGAGAATTTCCACCGCGGTTTCCTGGCTGCATCGGTTTTGGGCCATGATGATACCAACGGCAAGGTCAATGATGGTTCGTGATTCCAGCGCCGACCGTAGATGGGCGGCAGTCTCAACGAGGCGCGCGAGGCGCAATCCGAGTCGCAAGACCTTGTTGACTTGCTCGGTGTACCTCTTGGCGGCCTCCACGGCCTCCGCATCGAACCTTTCAGGTGTCGCCGAGTACAGGTTCAACGCCGCTTTTGCGTCGTCCTCGAGATCGAAGGGCACGGCCAATACCGAGCAAATCCCATACTGGCGCACGGCCGCTGCGTATTCAGGCCACCGTAGTTCGGCATCGAGGTCCGGGATCTCGATCGTCAATTGGTCTCGGGCTGCGGTCATACACGGACCGTCGCCGAAACTGTATTGGATTTCGTCCATTTGCCGAGCGTGATCACTGCTGCTGGCAACGGTTGCGGCCTTCCGGTCTCGCAGAAGGGTGATTCCACACAAGACTTGGTCATCGTGGTTGGAGAGAATACGTGCGGCATGGCTAGCGAGGCCATTGAGGAACTCTTCAATGTTTTTGCTCTCCAGAATCAAGCCTTGGAGATAGTCGCTGATGGACGATTCAGCTGCGTCGGGATGTGCGGTCGTGTTACTGGCCACGTTCAATTTGCCGTTTCCGTTGTGCCTGGGATCGAACGCGTCCATGCCCCATGGAAAAGACCGGGATTCCGGTACGTCTGGGGGCATTCGCTAGGGGTTGGATCCCGAAAGGCATGCCAACGGCTCTTTGCTTAACCGTAAGTACCAATCTTATGGCCTAAAGTGATCTCTCGCATGCCGTGTGTAGTCGTTACGGTGGTCACGTTTCGCATTCTTTCCCTGTCGTGACTCCGGCAATCACGCGGGGACCTGGTCATGGAAGTCTCAGCCCGCCCCCCTGCATGTGCACCGCGGGCAATTCAAGATCCCGCCGGACCCTGGACCCGGCTCGACGAGACCGTGGGCGCGGTGGCCCATCGCCCTGGATGACAGACACGGGCACCGCGCCCGGCCATCGGACCCTGGGTCCCGGTTACAGTCCCAGGTGGCGGACTAGTTGATGGTCGATCGAAAGATGGACTGAACGAAACTTTGCCGTGTGTTGGTTCCAACGAATGTCAAAATCGTTGCTCCGTCCGAGGGGTCGTGTTTAACTTTTGGCAAGCAGGAAAATATCCACGGAAGACAATAGATTGCCGAGGTGTTCTATGCGCAGCCCCAAGGGATCCAACAGCCACAGCGGATCAGCAGCCGATACCGCAGCCAAGGGCAGGTCGGCTCCCGCTCCCGACGACAAACGGAAGCCGGAAAGTCCCACGGATTTGAATGGGACATCGTGGAAGTACATCTTCACCCGGTCCATCAGGGAATTCTCGCGTGAAAAATGCACTGACCTCGCCGCCGCCTTGACCTACTTTGCAATGCTTTCGCTTTTCCCTGCCCTCCTTGCCTTGGTTTCATTGCTCGGCGTCGTGGGACAAGCCGAAAGCACCACTCAGACGATGATGCAGGTGCTTGAAGGCATTGCGAGCCCCGAAGTCGCAAATACCTTGCGCCAGCCCATCGAACAGCTCGCCAGTACGCCATCGGCCGGACTGGCATTGATCGCCGGTCTCCTGGGTGCACTCTGGAGTGCTTCCGGCTACGTCGGAGCCTTCGGGCGGGCGATGAATCGTATTTACGACGTGGAAGAGGGACGCCCGTTCTATAAACTGAAACCGCTGTTGCTGTTGCTGACCCTCGTACTGCTCCTCATGACCGCCGGCATGGCGATACTGCTCGTCATTTCCGGACCGCTGGCCCAAACCATCGGCGACGCCGTCGGTTTAGGCGAAACCACGGTCAGTATCTGGAACATTGCCAAGTGGCCGGTGCTGGTGCTTTTCGCCATAGTCCTGATAGCGGTGCTCTATTACGGCACGCCCAACGTCAAGCAACCAAAGTTCCACTGGCTCAGTCCCGGCTCGGCAATTGCCTTGCTCATTCTGGCGATCGCAACCTTGGGCTTCTTCTTTTACGTCTCGAACTTCGGCAATTACAACAAGACCTACGGAACCATTGGCGGAGTCATCGTGATGCTGCTGTGGATCTGGATTGCCAATCTGTCGTTGCTCTTCGGCGCCATCTTCGACAGTGAAGCAGAACGGGCTCGCGAATTGCAAGGCGGCATAGAGGCCGAGGCATCACTTCAATTGCCGCCTCGCGACACCAAGGCCAGCGACAAGCTACGGAAACGCGAGGAGCAGGACATACAGGAGGGCAAGGATCTTCGTATGGAAGCCACGGCACGGGGCGAGGATCCTGACGCAAACGAACGAAGGAACACGTAGCCCGGCGGGCAAAGGAATGGGAAGGGGATCACGGACAACACGTCCGGTTCCCCTTCCCCATTCCCCCGATCAGGGCTGCAACACGACCTTGATGCAGCCGTCCTGCTTCTTCTGGAATGTCTCATAGAGTTCAGGGCCACGGTCCAGGGGCACCGTGTGTGTCACCAGATCATCCAAACCTAAGGGGTCCGTTGTGTCCTCGGCCAAGGGAAGTAGCTCCTCGGTCCAATGCCGGACATTGCATTGCCCCTGACGCAACTGGATCTGCTTGTCGAACATCTCCAACATGGGCATGGGAGTAGCCGCCCCGGAATACACGCCACTGAGGGAAATCGTGCCGCCCCGGCGCACCGAGGCCACGGCCGCGTGAAGCACTGCGGTGCGATCAACCGAGACCTTTTCAAGGGCCAGCTTCGCAATCTTGTCCGGTAGCAGACCGGTGGCCTGTTGCAACACCTGGGCTCCCGGGGAGTCGTGGGCTTCCATCCCCACCGCATCCAGCACTGCGTCCGGTCCCCGGCCCGTCGCATCCAATAGTTCCTTGGCAATGTGTTTGCCAAAGTCCATGGTCTCGATGCCGTGGCGTTCGGCCATGGCCCGGCGTTCGGGCACGGGGTCCACTCCAATCACCCTTTGGCCCAGGTGCGTGCCGATGCGTGCGGCAAGCTGGCCCACTGGTCCTAGCCCGAAGACCGCCAGGGTCCCCCCTTGCGGGACATCGGCGTAGGCCACGCCCTGCCAAGCGGTGGGCAGGATGTCGGAAAGGAAGAGGTAGCGGTGGTCGGGCAGTTCCTTTCCGACCACGATCGCGCCGTAATCGGCATGGGGAACACGTAGGTATTCCGCTTGTCCTCCGGGCACCCGGCCATAAAGTTCCGAGTAACCAAAGAATGCAGCCCCCTTGTTGTGGGACCGCACCTGGGTGACCTCGCACTGCGACTGCAGTCCGCGGTCACACATCCAGCAGCTGCCGCAGGAGATATTGAAGGGTATGACCACCCGGTCCCCGACCTTCACCCTGGAAACCGACGACCCGATTTCCTCGACAATGCCCATGGGTTCGTGACCCACAACATCGCCGGCGTGCATGTACGGTCCCAACAATTCGTAGAGGTGGAGGTCGGATCCGCAGATTGCGCTCGATGTTACTTTTATGATGATGTCCCCGGGCTCTTCAATGCACGGATCGGGCACCTCCGTGAACTCGATCTTTCGTTTTCCCTGCCAGGTCAATGCCTTCATGGTTTCCTCCCGAAGCGTGGTGGATTCAATTGGTGTGTGTTTGTGGCCGCAGCGGCTAGAGAGATCGCCCCGGGGTTCGGCGAAGCAGGCCGTCACAGCCCGATTCGATCGATGGGCGCGGGAACGAGGCGCACAGCAGTGTGCCGCGGGGCCGGGATCCCCCGGTCCCGCGGCACAACGCCTTGCGCTACTGGAATCCGCCGCTCGTGCGTGGCGGATCGGGGAAAGCTGCCCCGCCATCCGTGGTGGTGCGCGGTGTTGCGCCCGTCGTTCCGCCCGAGTCCGACACATTCGCCGCGGCTCCGCCGGCGTGGTCCTTCAGGTGGCTGGCTTCGTCGGCCGTCTCCGTCCGGAGTGTATCGGCCGATTCGCGAGCGGAGGACTTCAGGTTCTCCACGGCCTCGGTTGCCGGTTCCTTCATGTCCTCGGCGATGGTCTTGGCAGCCGCGGACAGTTCATCGGTCAATGGCTCCGCTTTCTCCTTTAGCGTATGAACCATCTCGCGTTCCTGGTCGCTACCCGGTATGAGGGAAGAGACGAGAAGTCCGGCACCAAAGGCGATGAGCCCCGCTGCCAGCGGGTTCCCACGGGTCTTGGAGACCATGGTGTCCGGGGCATTATGCAACATGCCGCTCGCATCTTCCCCCGCGGTTTCAACGCTGCCCATCACCGCGTCCTTGGCCCGACGTACCGAACCCTTGATCCGCTCGCTTTGCCGGTGGGCAATACTCGAGGGACTGACCTTGTCGGCAATGGCGTCCACGTCCTCACTGAGGTTTCCGCGGGTACGCTCAATGTCATCACGAATCTCTTCGGGCTCCCTGCTCATGGGGTTTCCTCCTTGGGGTTGAATGCTGGCGGGATGTCCTTGATGGTTTCGGCGGTCTGGGGAAGCCCCTTCACCTCTTTGAATTGCTTCTTGGCAACGCTTGCCATGACCGCGGCGACAATGGCCCATACCACCGCAACGATGACGGCGGACCAGCCGTAGCCGACCCAGTTCGCGATCCCGACCATGGCCGCTATGGACAGGAAAAGCAGGACGAAGTGACCTGCAACTCCTGCGCCTCCGTAGAGCCCCGCCCCCTTACTTGCAGATCGGGCCGAAGCCCGTAGTTCGGCCTTGGCAAGTTCGGTTTCCTGGCGTACCAGGTTCGAGACGTTCTGTGTCAGGTCACTGAAGAGGTCTCCCAACGACAGGTCCGCGGCAGCATTGGTGGTTTCCGCGTTCGGCGGAGCGCCGGCCTGATGGGCACCGGTATTTGTCGGGAATTCGCTCATGATCCGCTGAACCCCTGTTCGCTCCGTCGACCCGTGGGCGGGTAGTACTCCACCCCCGGGTCGATGCCTGTGCCGCCGATGGCACCTGAACCCATGGTTTGGTTAACCGTTGGCGGAAGAGGACTTACGTCCCGTGGTTCGCCCATTTCGGGAATTTGCGCCGTTGAGGCCCGGGACTTTTCGGAGGCATCTGGACCGCTTCCGGCGTTTCGGGTGATTCTGCCGGCGAGCAATCCTGCACCAAGTGCGATGCCCAAAAAGGCCCCGGGACGACGTCGGGCAAAGTCCTTGACTTCGTGGAGGATGTCGCCCGGCTCCTTGTTTCCAAGCCACTGCGCGGCGTCGCCGCTATACCGGGCCGCTTGGGCCACGAGGTTTGATGCCGTACCCGAGGCGTCCGAGGACTGCACCATGGAGCGAAGTTCATCGCTGATCTGGCGCAGGTTCGTGGAAACTTTTTCCTGCGCGACGGCGGTCTGGGCCTTCACGTCCGAGCCAAGTTCATCCAGCAGGTTGCTGGTCTGCTTTTTCGCGTCGTCGAGTACAGACTCCGCCTCTCGTTTGGCTGCCTGGCCTACGTGCCTGGCGGATTCCTTGCCGTCTTCGGCCAGTTCGCGAGCCTGTACCTTGGCTTCTTGGCTTTTCCCGGACGTGGAACCCGGCTGAGGAGCGCCCACCACAGGGGCGCCGGAGACTTTCGCGTCGCCGCCGGCGGTACTGGGTCCACCTAGATCGGGAGGCAGAAGTGGTTCCGGCGGCACAATGGGATCGCCCGTCTCGAACGGCTCGGAAACCGGGTCATTCCGATGCGCTTGGACGTTGTGTCCTCCCGTCTTCGGTGGGGGCACACGACCTGCGTCGCCCATGTTTCCCTCTGGCGGGTATGCGGCGTTGAAATCATTCTCACTCATTGGTTGACCTCCAATTGATCCACGCCCCGTAGGGCAGTATTCGTCGGATTTCGTGACCCGCAGCCTGTGTGGCGGGACACCGTGCGTGCATCGCACCGGGTCCTTGGCGCGTATGCGAATCAATGAACTTGACTTGTTCTCAGTATTTCGGCTTCCTGAATGTTCGCGCTTTGCTCAGGATCAAGAGAGGAAACTTTCCATGCCGAACCTAAACGCTGGATCCCCGCTGCTAAAGGATCCGCGATACAAATCAGCAAAACAAGAGAATCGCGCGGACACAACCTTTTTGACATCGACCCCATGAAAATTGTTGGGATCTCTGTCGCGGCGCTTCGGAGCGGCCGTCAGAAACAGCCTTGAGGACGGTCGTTGCCCTTGCTTTGAGGTTGAGTCGTCAATAACCGTAGAGGGTGTATAGAGCGGAAACTGGCCTTCGACTGGACTCCAGGCCCAGCGTTGCCGTACAGGTCGCCGGATGGGAAACGTGGCACCTTGAATCATCCATCGTCAATTGACGTACGGAGGACCGATCGCGACTACTTTTCATCGACTCGGGCGGACCTCGCGTCTTCAATACAGGGAGGAGCCACAGGGACTCCACAGTGCCGGAATACTGCAAGGGCAGGCAACTGGGAGCGCATGATTTTTTTTGGCCGTGAGTTTGGGTCCTGTGGGAATGATCCTATGGGAATGAGTAAGGTCGATTGCCTCGAACTGGACGTCCACGACATCGCCCGTGCGACGTCTATTATCACGTTGTCGGTCTGCTTCGGTTCAGATCGATCGAATCCGTTTTGAAGCTACTCCAATGAACGAAAATCCACATACTCCGGCAACCCGTCAAAGGCTCGTGAATCGCAGCCGCCCCTCTCGCGCGGCAGTTTCAACTAATGGGCGGCCGAGTGCGGGAAGTGCAGTTGCGTCCCCACCTAGTAGCGTGAGATGAATGCTGAGTTTCCGATGTCAATTGAACAATCGGAACAACGGGCTCTTGGAGTGTTGACGCTCAACCGAAAGACACCTACCCTAACCAAGCGACAGTGGTCGCCGTTCCGAAGAACAGCGACCACTGAAGGCGTTCTCGTCCTCTATTGGACACACGCTTGATACTTAACGATCCTCGTTGCCGAATTCGCCAAGTGTCTCGTCTTCACTGCTACCGGTACGGTCGCCGAGCTGCTCGGACTCGAGGGGTTCGCCGTCGCCGCCGCCGAACCCACCGGACTCCTGGCCACCGCCATCGCCGCCACCGAACCCACCGGA
The DNA here is from genome assembly GCF_025847175.2 of Paeniglutamicibacter sp. ZC-3. Classification (NCBI taxonomy): domain Bacteria; kingdom Bacillati; phylum Actinomycetota; class Actinomycetes; order Micrococcales; family Micrococcaceae; genus Paeniglutamicibacter; species Paeniglutamicibacter sp. ZC-3. Next base: position 112,209 of record NZ_JAOYTG010000006.1, read on the forward strand.
CTCCTGGCCGCCGCCGTCGCCGCCACCGAACCCACCGGACTCCTGGCCGCCGCCGTCGCCGCCACCGAACCCACCGGACTCCTGGCCGCCGCCATCGCCGCCACCGAACCCACCGGACTCTTGGCCGCCGCCGAACCCGCCGGACTCCTGGCCGCCGCCATCGCCGCCTAAATCACTGACCATTTCCGAGCCATCCGTGCTTTGTCCGTTGCCGAAGCTGCCAGCATCGGCCTCCCCGCCGATCAGATCTTGGTTCTCGTTTTCGTCTTGGTTTCCGAACTGTCCGGAGTTGTATTCATCTGCCATGATTCTTCTCCTTTTGTATCTTCGACCCCTATACGAGCGGGATGACGAGACCTAATGTAATAAACCAGCACCGACGTGACAACCCGTTTTTGGCCACTCGCCGAGGTGGCTTTTGAACCGTAAAAACCTTCCATCGCCTTCAATTCCGGTTGCACCGAAGGTCCGCCAGGTGATTCAACCCCGTAATATTCCGATACTGGAGATGCCTTCCACGCGATTCGATAAATACGTCGATATTGAATGTTCCGGGCAACGTGTAAATTCCTTCCTTGCATGGCAAGAGTGCCATTAGAGTCGAACTACACAGCCCGACCATGGGACCGTCATATGGCTCGGTTAGCAGAGCTCAGAGCCGCCTGCGCGGCGAATACTAGCTAGCGGGCGACGGTCCCGTGATCGAGGACTGGGCACCGTCGAAACCAATGCAACTGCCGGGCTTGGTCAGGGAACCCTGGGTCGCCCGGAATGACTACGATGTTTTTCCCGCCGACGTGCAAGGGGCGAAGCATGGCGCAGAACGCCAGATCCAGGAGAGTCATAACCGAATTCGGTTTTGCACAGTCACGGAAGGATGAGGTCCGACGACCGCGATTGCCAATAAAGGGACCGTTTGCTGATGAGCAGTCCGTAATTGCTCCCATGAGCCGGACATCACGCGCAATCTCCGCGTTTCGAGAAGACGTCCCACGGCAGCCGTCTTGGCACATCGGCGCTAACAGAGTGAACCACACAGGCGAACGACGCAGACGAGTGGTCCTTCGACCCTCCCTCGATATCGAGCACGCCATCACGCGTTGGATCCATATGCCAGCGATCCATCCAAGCCCATGGCAGGGCCAGCGAGAAAGCAAACCAGTGGATGTCCCGATGCTGGATTCGCTCGTCGATCTTGAACGAATGGTCAAACAATCTGCTGATCTCTATGTCAGGTATGCAGAAGGGTGGGACGGATCGCGAACGGGGAAGCAAAGACCACGAGAGCGGGATCGAGATGCTGGCCTTATCAGTCAATCCGCTATCCCCGGAACTTTGCTGGACAAGACCCCTGACGGATTGGTTGGCCCGCCAGCTTTGCCAATTCAAGCTCCTGTTTGGGGAGAACCCGAAGCGCAAGGGATGGATCGCACATGGCAACAACGCAGGACGGGGGCCGGACTGCGATCCGCTTTTCACCCAGGTCGAGTCAGCGGCCAAGCTTTCGGTGCCTTGCTGGAAAATGACCCGAAGAATAGGCGTCCCCAGTAGCTGGAGGGAAACACTCCAGTGACGCTGACACCACAAAAAACCGCAGAAGCAACCCAAGGAGCACACCATGGACTCGATATGGCTAGATCCTCGACCTGGCATTGCAACAGACCTCTTCGTACCCGACGGGCACTACGACGCGGTGGTGGCCGGGGCCGGCCTCACCGGTCTGGTTAGCTCGCTGCTTCTTAGCAGGGCCGGATTGCGCGTGGCAGTGATCGAGTCCCGATTCGTGGGCGCCGGGACCTCCGGGCACACCACGGCGAAGCTGAGTCTGCTTCAAGGCACCACGATGCAGGAAATCCGCAAGAATTTCCCTGCGGAAGTCGCACATGCCTATATGGAAGGGAACAAGGAGGGACAGTCCTGGCTATTGCGGTATCTTGACGAGGTCGGGGTACCGCACCAATCCCGTGATGCCTTCACCTATGCAGTCGATGCCTCGGGCCGCGAACAACTCGAAAAGGAGGCGCAGGCCAGCAGTGAAGCCGGACTGCAAATCGACACCCTGGAGGATCCGGATATCGGGCTGCCGTACGCGATTGCCGGAGCCCTCGTCCTGCGCGACCAGGCCCAGTTCGACCCCGTGGACGTGTTGACGGCCCTATGCAACGACGTCCGCGCCCGCGGAGTCAAGGTCTTTGAGGACACCCGTCTCACCGGCGCGGGCAATTCCGCACCCCTGGAGATCACCACCAATCAAGGATTGCTGTTCGCCGACACGCTGATCATCGCCACCGGCACCCCTGTCTTGGACAGGGGTGGATTCTTCGCCAAACTGGAACCTTCCCGGTCTTACCTGGCTGCCTACACCGGTGCCCCCGACGGCCGGGGCTTTCCGCAAGGCATGTATCTCTCGGTCGGGAAACCAGGTCGTTCCCTGCGCACTGCCACACGCCACGGAAAGCCCGTATTGCTGGTGGGAGGCAATGGCCACCCGGTCGGCGCAGGGTCCCCACGCGCAGCTGCCCGGGACCTGGACCTGTGGGCCAGGGAGCACTTCGCGGTGGCCGAACGCACGCACGCTTGGTCCGCACAGGACTACCGTTCAGTCAATGCCGTGCCGTTCGTCGGTCCGATGCCGCGCGGTGGCGGCCGGATCCACGTCGCCACCGGATATAACAAGTGGGGCATGACCAACGCCGTCGCAGCCGCATTGAGGCTCTCAACCGAAATCCTGGGCGAGGAGACCCCCTGGGGCGCGGTGCTGGCCCATCGCACCTCCGGTGCCGCTGCATTGGCCGAAACCGGCAAATTCAATGCGGGTGTTGCCAAGGGACTGGTGACGGGTTGGGCGCACGCGCTGACCGAGTCCAATTCCCGCGTCGCCGAAAAAGCCCCCGACGCCGACGAGGCAACCGCGCCGGGACGAACAGATGGCAGGGTGGTCCATGACGGCGTCCACCCCGTCGCCGAATCAATCGTGGATGGGCGTACCTGTCGGGTCTCGGCCGTCTGCACCCATTTGGGCGGGATCCTCACCTGGAACGACGAGGAACGTTCTTGGGACTGCCCGCTGCATGGCTCCCGCTTCACTCCCTCGGGCATCTTGATCGAGGGCCCTGCGACCAGCGACCTGAAGCCCGCGGACGACCGGACATAGAAGGAGGGAATGGATGCGCATTCTCTGGTCACCGAATGCCCCGGGTGCTTGACTGGGAACATGAGAGCAATCTGGACCGGATCCATCGCGTTCGGGCTGGTCAATGTGCCGGTCAAGGCCTATGGCGCCACGGAGGACCACGACGTCCAACTCCATCAGGTGCACGACGCCGATGGCGGCCGAATTCGCTATCAGCGCCGCTGCGAGGTCTGCGGCAAGAAGATCGACTACGAGCACATCGACAAGGCCTATGACGACGGTGAGCGGACGGTGGTGCTCAGCGGCTCGGACATGGAAGCCCTTCCAGCGGAGAAGAGCCGGGAGATCGAGGTGGTTCAGTTTGTGCCCAGCGATCAAATTGATCCCATCATGCTCGAACGCAGCTACTACCTCGCCCCCGATTCGAAATCGCCCAAGGCCTACTCGCTGCTGCGCCGCACCCTTGAAGAAACCGAACTGACCGCGGTGGTGAAGTTTGCGCTGCGGCAGAAGACCCGATTGGGTGCCATGCGCGTGCGCGGGGACGTTTTGGTGCTCCAGGGGCTGCTCTGGGGGGACGAGGTCCGCGAGGCTGACTTCCCGGAGGCCCGGAAGGACAGCAAGATCAGTCCGCAGGAGCTGAAGATGTCGGCGGCCCTCGTCCAGCAATTCAGCGCCGATTTCACTCCCGAGGAATTCGAGGACGACTATCAGGCCCAGTTGCGTACGCTGATCGAGGAGAAGCTCAAGCAAGGCGATTCCCTTGACACCGAAAAGACCTTCGGCGCGAAGGACACCGATACGCAGGAGACCGAGTCCGGGGACGTCATTGACTTGATGGAGGCGCTCAAGCGCAGCATTGCCCGGAAGGGCCAGCCCAAGGACAAGGACGAGGGCGGCACGGAGGGGCAAAGCGCTACCGGCAAGAAGGCAACGGGCACAAAAAAGACGCCGGCGAAGAAGAAGGCACCTGCGAAAAAGAAGACCACGACAACCAAGACCGCCGATGCCCCCGCTGCAAAAAGCAAGTCCCGCAAGGGCGCGTAAATGCACGATGGCCTTGAACGCGTGGCGCCCGGTACCGCGGGCATTCGCAGGCAGGTTGCCGGGCGCGGCTTCAGTTACCTGTCGGCCAACGGGCGGCGGATCCGCTCGGAGCGGCTGCTCGAGCGGATCCGGCAACTGGCGATTCCTCCGGCCTGGACGGAGGTCTGGATCGCTTCCTCCCCCAAGGCCCACATCCAGGCAACAGGGGTGGACGCAGCGGGACGCACGCAGTACCTCTACCATGCCCGCTGGCGCGAGGTGCGCGATGACGAAAAATTCATCCGTTCCCTGGCCTTCGCCCAGCGACTCCCGGTTCTCCGCCGCATTGTGACCCGTGACCTCAAGCAGACCCAAGACCCCAGACGACGGGCGCTGGCAGCTGCCGTACGGCTCATGGACCGAGCCGGACTTCGGATCGGCGGCGTTGCCTATGCCCAGGAGAACGGTTCTTTCGGCGCGACCACGCTGCTCAAGCGACACGTTGAAACCGAGAGGCACACCGTACACCTGCATTTCTCCGGCAAATCATCCGGAACCTGGGACGTGACGATCAGCGATCCCCTACTGGCCGACTATTTTTCCTCGCTGCCGCGCACACCCGGCTCGGGGCCGGCGATCTGCCACGCCGTGGCAAACGGTCGCCGGAAGCAATGGACGGCAGTATCGGATACCGAGGTTAACGCTTATCTGGGCGACGTTGCCGGTCATGGGTTCACCGCCAAGGACTTTCGCACATGGCAGGGCACCGTAGTGGCGGCCGTGTCCTTGGGCCGTGCCCAGCGGGCGGGGGCCACGTCGCCCGCAGCCGTCACCGCCGCCATCCAGGAAGCCGCCGACTGGTTGCACAACACCCCCGCCGTCGCCCGGGACTCCTACGTGAACCCTCGGGTGATTGCGCTTTTTGAACGTGGCGTGGTTGCCAATCCCGGTCACCGGCCGGATCGTGCGGTGCTGGACCTCTTGCTCGATGGGCGTGAAGGACACCGTGGGTGAGCCCTGTACCGCTCCAGGTGGTCACCGCTAAACACGAACGCCCGAATCCTTTACGTCATCAGCTATTGCTTTCGCCGTCCTTGGATGAGGTGTGTGCTCAGTCGGCCCTCCCCGGGGCGTGTGACGAACATGGACGCGTGGATGTCGAAATGCTTGTGCTCCGCGACACCTCACCTACATAATCAAAAGGTCTTCAACTGGCGGATTCTTCCGCCAGCCACACGGCGCTTCTCCAGTCCCCGGGAACCCGTTGTCTTTCAGCGAAACTCGAGGATCGGGTTCATGAAGTCCCCCCAATTGCTTGCGGAACCGCAACGTCACGGTTCCTTGCCCGTGCCGGCGGCCGCCATGCGCGTCCCTACGTCGCCAGCCCCGCCAAAAAATGGTTCGGCAGTCATCTGTGAAAGCTGCCAAAGCGATCACTACCTCGTCTTCGAAAAAGTCGTCCCCCTTCCGCATCGGAGTTCCGAACCGGCAAGTTGGGAGATTGAATGCTGGTGCGGCCGGTGCGAGGAATTCCTGGCGGTGCGGACCACCCAACCGCCGCTAACGCCGCATTCCATCCTTAATGCGGCGACGGGACGGGAAGACGGGCGCATCTGACTCCCATTCATTGATCCACCAGCTGGCCAATGCTTGACTTGGGATGAGCGGAAAGAGGCTGGCATGACACCATCGGATGCCGAAGGACGGACTGTCCCTTCGAAACGAGTGCCGAAGCAAGCCGCCCATGATGTGCCGGAAGCATCGACCAGCACGCTGTCCGCGTTCCAGTTGTCCAGCCTGCCTGACGAACGAATTGACCGAAGATAAGAGGCCGCATTGAAGCGGCCAGTGAAAGGAAAGTGCCGTGCATGAGTTGGACCTGATCCGAGCAGCCAGCGAAGACGTGGCGGCCGCTCGGCTCTTGCTGAGACAACGCCAGGAAACCTTGGACGCCATCACGCGCGCGGCGCTTGAACACGGTGTCCCCGCCGCGGAAATCGCCGCAGCCCGAAAAGAGTCCGGCGACATTCCCCACGTCGCGGGACTACCGAGGAAAGTGGCCACGAAAGGCTGAGAGCAACGCGTTCTCGCCTCGCCCTCCGCCCTCCGGGCTTTCATTTTCCGGTCGGGGCCAATGCCCCTCCCGTGAGCCGAGCGAACGCCTCGCGATTGTCAGGCCCTGTCGGTTGCCTGCGCGTGCCCCGCCTCGCGGGCGCAATGGGCACAACAGTAAATACCGGTCTCACTTTCCACGCCGTGGCCCAGGATCCTGCATCCGCAGTGGGCGCATGCAGGTGCCATCATGTGGATGGCACATTCAAAACTGTCGAACGTCCGGGTCTCCCCTCTCCGGGTAAGCGTGAAGGTCTTGTCATAGTCATTGCCGCACATATCGCACGTAGCCATGGTTGCTCCTTTTGCATGGTCTTCTTCGGGGGGTAAACCAATTTTTTTCCGTTCCGGAAGGATGAGGCGAGACAGGTCCCCTACCTTGCATGTCCCGCTCGAAACCTCCTTCCCGGTCCCCCAGGGCATCCCCGGCGGAAGCCGGGAAGTGTCATGCTTCATCGTCCAAGCGCATCCTTTCCGTCTCCGGCGCGCGTTTCACGGTGCCGTGTGCCGGGAACTGGTTTTCGGGGGCATCTCCCGGTGGGTTGCGTTGCCATCGGGCAAGCCATCGAAAGCTTCGAACCCGTTCCTGCCCATGCCGATGAGTACGGCGGCGATGATGACCCAGAACGCTGCCAGAAGAAGTCCTGCGTATCCCCAGCCGATCCAGGTTGCCAGGCCTGCCAGGGCGGCCAATGCCAGGAAGAGGAACGCGAACTGTCCGGCCAGGAGGGCCCCGGCATAGAGCCTCACCCCCTTGCGCACCGTCCGGTAGAGGATCCGGATCTCGCCCTTGACCAGCCCGATCTGCTGGTGGACGATGACATCAAATTTTTCGGTGAATCCCCTGAACCGGTCCTCCAGCGCATGGCGCTGCATCCGGTCCGACCCATGGGTGCGGGGCGAATCCAAGGTGCCTTCGGGCTGGACGTCCGCTGGTTGCCTGCTCATGGTCGGCTGAATCCCGGCCCCGGGCCGTGCAGTCCCGAAGGCTTTCCTCCAACATCGGGCTCGCCTTCGGTGCGCCGAGGCTCGATGCCGCCAATGTTCGCACCTTTCGCCGGCTGCATCGCGGAGTCATTCCATGGACGCTCTACGGACAACGGGTTCCTGCCTGTCCGCCCGTCGTTTGCCTCCCGTACGGACACACCTTCGCTGGCGTTCCGGGTCAGACGGCCGGCAACCAGGCCGGCGCCCAGGGCAATTCCAAGCAATGCCGCCGGGTGTCGCTTCGCAAACCGCTTGGTCTCCTGAACAAGGTCGCCGGGGTCCCGACCGTCCAACCAATCAGCCGCGTTTGCGCTGTACACCGTTGCCCGTTCGACGACGTTCGCGGCCAGACCGTTGGCAGAACCGTCATGCAGCATCCACGCGAATTCGTCGCTGATTTCACGGAGCGTGGTGGCGACCCGGCGTTGCTGGAGGGAGGTCTGGTTCCGGATCTCGCCGCCGAGGGTGGAGATCAACCTGGCCCCCTCATCCCCAAGGGACCGCGCAACATGGTGCCCCGCGGACTCGCTCCCGGAGACGACCGGTCCCGGCGCGTAGTTACCGGCTTCCCCATCTACGGCCGGACCGGAGGGGCCCACTGCCGGAGGGGCGGGTCCGGTCGCCGTCCGCCTGGCGGTATCGGTCCACTGGTTCTTGATTGCCGGCTGCACGGTCGGCCGAACTGCTTGCCGGTCCATCGGGAACTCCGGTGGGTAGGGGGCACTGAAATCATTGACGTTCATGGTCTTCCTCCAATAGGTCCGCGCCTTGGAAGCGATGTCTGCCATGGAAACCCGGCCGCCCATGACCTTTCACAGCGCATGATTCTCCTCGCGCCCCGGTTCGGTTATCTCTGGACTCGATGCGAATTGGTGAATGGCCCGTCGTTGCGTGGCGACGCCGTTGGAGACAGCGGCCCCATGTGGGGTCCTCTACGTATCCCGGCGGCCATCGGCGCTGTCACGATGCGGTCTTCCGGAGCTCTGGGGCTCCCGGGAAAACCCTGTCAATAAGAGCAAAGCAATAGTTCCGCCTCGGCACAAGGGTTTTGACATCGGGGGCAGGGAATCGCTTCACTGGACGGCTTATGACCTGTCGGCGAGGGAAACACTGCGCGTCCCGGAGTCGCCCCCAATGATGCGCAGTCCGGCCGGGAGATGGGGGTACTTGCTAGTGGCCCGAGCGACGATCCCGGGTGAGCCGCCAGGTGCCGATGCCGATGTTCGACAGTGCGTCAACTCCCCAGAGCGCGGCAATGAGCGCCACGGCCCAGAATGGCAGCCAGGGTTGCTGCCAGTCGGTGAGCAGCACCAGTGCCATGGCAACCACCGCCTCGAACACGCCCCACAGGACCTGCGTGCGGGGTCGCCAGGAAAGAATGTTGAAGAACTTGCGGATGCCCTTGGCCTCGCGCGCGTCGGCGCCCATGGCCTTGGCAACGGTTGGGCCCAGTCCGCGGGGCTCGACCAGGCGCGCAGATTCCGGCACCGTGCCATCCTCGACGTAGTCGGCCAGGGCGCGGGGCCGGCCAAAGATCTCCAGCACGGCGCGCAACTTCTCGACCGACCCGCTGCCGCCAAGTGCCTCGTTGAGCTGGGTGATCACGTCCTCGCCGATGCCGTATTCGGAGAGACGGGCAATGGATTCCAGGTCCGGCGCGAGCCATTCGCGGGTGAGGAAGCCGGAAACCTCGGCCGCCTTGGTGCCCGGAACGGGGTCGAGCACCGGCTCGGCAGCGACCGACCAGCCGTGGCCGAAGCCCGGGTAGCCGTGGAGCTTTCGGCTCTGGCCCTCGAACCAGAAGACCATGGAAAAGCGCGGGCCAAGGCGCGAGAGCATGATGGCGGGGAACGTCGACTTCGACAACATGATCTCGGGCATGTAGCCCTGGTGCACCGCCACGTCGCCGTGTTCGGTGGAGAAGTGCTGCCAGGCCGTCTTGGTGGCACCGGCAAAGAACGCCACCTCGGATTCCTTGAACGTGCCCAACAGCACCGATCGCCCTCCGGTCGGGTGCTCGAGCGCGTCGTCGGCGATAGGTTCCCCGGTCTCGGCATCCACACCGTCAAAGTCGGCGTAAAGCGCTCCGGTGCCACGTTTCAGGGCGATGGCGAATCCCTCGATCTGCTGGCCGAAGGAGATCTCCCCCGCTTCATCGGCCATGACGATGAAACCGTCGGGGTTCACCGCCACGACCATCTCGACCACCGAGAGCTTGCCCCAGGAGACGGGTTCGGCCAGCAGGGAAATGCTTTGCCGGGCGCGCAGGGTCTCCTTCAGGCGTCGGTGGGCCTGGACGCCGGAGGGTTCATCGAAGATGAACGCCATGGAGGCGATCAGCCACGCTGGCGCGACGCCTCCATCCGGCTCCCCGGGGCTACTTGCCAAGGAACTTCTCAAACCCCTTCGGCAGGTTCAATTCGGAGGGGTCAAAGTCCTTGGGCCCGGCACCGAAGGCCGCACCCGAGGGAGTCTTGGCCTTGTTGGCCTCCGCCGCCGCCAGCTGCGCGGCCTTGGCCGGATTCCCGAACTTCTGCTTCTTCTTGGCCGAGCCCTTGGAACCCTTCTTGGCGCCTGGACGCCCGCCGGGCATGCCCGGGATGGCCCCGCCGGAGGCCAGCTTCTTCATCATCTTCTGGGCCTCGCCGAAGCGCTCGAGCATCGAGTTGACCTCGGAGACGTGCACGCCCGAGCCCTTGGCAATACGTGCGCGGCGCGAGCCGTTGATGATCTTCGGTGCCACGCGCTCGTGCGGGGTCATGGAGCGGACGATGGCCTCGATCCGGTCGATCTGCGACTCGTCGAACTGCTCGAGCTGCTGGCGGGAGATCTGCGATCCGGGCATCATGCCCAGGATCTTCTTCATCGACCCCATCTTGCGGATCTGGGCCATCTGGGCCAGGAAGTCATCGAGCGTGAAGTCCTCGCGGTCGGCGAACTTCTTCGCCATCCGCTCGGCCTCGCCCTTGTCCCAGTTCTGCTCGGCCTGCTCGATCAGGGTGAGGATGTCGCCCATGTCCAGGATGCGGGACGCCATGCGGTCCGGGTGGAAGATCTCGAAGTCGTCGAGGTTCTCGCCGGTGGAGGCGTACATGACGGGCTTGCCGGTGACCGAGGCCACCGAGAGGGCGGCACCGCCGCGGGCGTCGCCGTCGAGCTTGGTGAGCACCACGCCGGTGACTCCGACGCCGTCGTTGAAAGCCTGCGCGGTGTTGACAGCGTCCTGGCCGATCATCGCGTCAATGACGAAGAGGACCTCGTCCGGATTGACGGCGGCGCGGATGTCAGCTGCCTGCTGCATCATTTCGGCATCGATGCCCAGGCGTCCGGCGGTGTCGACGATGACCACGTCGTGCAGCTTGGTGCGGGCCTCGGCAACGCCGTCGCGCGCCACTGCCACCGGGTCGCCGGTGGCGGACTCGAACTCGGAGGAGACGCCCGGGTGCGGTGCGTAGACCGGCACCCCGGCGCGTTCGCCGTTGACCTGCAGCTGCTTGACGGCATTGGGTCGCTGGAGGTCACACGCCACCAGCAGCGGGGTGTGGCCCTGGGCCTTGAGGTGCTTGGCCAGCTTGCCGGCCAAGGTGGTCTTGCCCGCACCCTGCAGGCCGGCGAGCATGATGACCGTGGGGGCGACCTTGGCCAGGTTCAGCCGGCGGGTCTCCCCGCCCAGGATGTCGACGAGTTCCTCGTTGACGATCTTGACGATCTGCTGGCCCGGGTTCAGCGAGGCCGAAACCTCTTCGCCCAGGGCACGTTCCTTGACATGGGCCACGAAGGCACGGACCACCGTGACGGCGACGTCGGCGTCCAGCAGGGCACGGCGGATCTCACGAACGGTGCCGTCGATATCGGCCTCGGTCAGCCGTCCCTTGCCGCGGAGGTTCTTGAAGGTGGATGTCAGGCGGTCGGAGAGTGAATTGAACACGTGCCGTGCACTTCTTTCGTTGTGGGCGTTAGGCGCGGTCTAACCCGCTGGACTCAACATCCAAGATTACCAATAACATGGGGCTCTTTCTTCAACACATGGCAGTCTTGGAGATGTGAACCCTGATTCAAGCTCCCAGACCGGTACCCACGTAACCACATTATTGATCCTCGGCGCCTCCGGCGACCTCACCGGAAGGCTGTTGCTTCCGGGTCTGGCCCGGCTGGTTGGCTCGGGCCGAGCCCGCGGGCTGAAGCTTGCAGGAGCCGGCGGCCCGGGCTATTCACAGGAGAAATGGCAACAGCGCGTCAACGAGGTCTGCGCGGCGGCGAAGAAACAGGCCACGGCCCCGGGCGGCACCGAACTCGACAAGATTGCCGCCGACACCCGCTTCGCCGAACTCGACGTCACAAAACCCGGCGAGCTGGCCGCCCTGGTCGATTCCCTTGAGGGGCCGGTGGCACTGTACTTCGCGCTTCCCCCCGCGGTGAGCCAGAAGGCCTGCGAGGTCCTGGAACCGGGGGAACTTCCCGAGTCCACGCTGTTGGTCATGGAAAAGCCGTTTGGCTCCAACCAGAAATCCGCGCAGGAACTGAACCGGACGCTGATCCGCCTGGTCCCGGAGGAAAACATCCACCGGGTCGACCACTTCCTGGGCAAGGGCACGGTGTTCAACATCCTGGGCCTGCGCTTCGCCAACCGGCTGCTCGAACCCCTGTTCACCGGTGAGCACGTGGAGAAGATGGAAATCTTCTACGACGAGGAGCTGGCACTGGAAGGCCGGGCCGGGTACTACGACGGCGCCGGGGCGCTGCGTGACATGATCCAGTCGCACCTTTTGCAGATCCTTGGCCTGCTGACCATGAACGCCCCGGCGACGCTGAAGGAACGCGACGTGCGCGACCACCTCGGCTCAGTGCTGCGCGCCACAGCCCTGGCCGGCAACCCCGCCCAAAACACGCGCCGCGCCCGCTACACCGCCGGCACCTCGAAGGGCCGGCCGGTGCCCGACTACGCCAGCGAGGAAGGCGTGGAACCGGCATTGAAGACCGAGACGCTGGCGGAGGTCACGCTGAACATCAACAACTCGCGCTGGGCCGGGGTTCCGTTCATCCTGCGCGCCGGCAAGGCCCTGGGAACCGCGCGCAAGGAAGCCATCATCACCTTCCGCCCGGTCTCCCACCTGCCCACCGGATTCAAGGGCACCGACGAACCCACGAAACTGCGGATCGGATTCGGCCCCGACACGCTGTCCCTGGACCTGGACGTCAACGGCCCCGGCGACCTCTACACCCTGGACCGCGTCACCCTGGCCGCTGAACTCAATTCCCCGGACCTCCTCCCCTACGGTGAAGTCCTCCTCGGCGTGCTCTCCGGCGACCCGACCCTGTCTGTGCGCGGAGACACAGCGGAGGAATGCTGGCGCATTGTCGATCCGATCCTCACCGCGTGGGCCGACGATGCGGTGCCCTTGGCTGAATACGCCGCGGGCGGAAACGGCCCGGCCGACTGGGACACCAATTGCACCAAGCCCGTCAATGGCACGCCCGCAAAGGCCAAGGCCAGGCACTAGCAACGCGATCCCCGCGGGCGACGCTTGGCGCGCCCGTGTGTGCCCCGGGCACGCCGAGGGAATACGGTAGGACGAGGACATTTTTAATCGTTGGACCGTGAGATGGATCCGGCGTCCGTATTCTTCGCGCCCGACACCGGCACGACAGCCCCGACACAAAGGCTAGATTTTGAACGGCAATGCAACGTTTCGGCACCATAATTCGGCCCTCTTGGCCGTCACCAGCGTGCAGGCCCCGGTGGTCATGACCTCCGGGGAATTCGACGAACGTCTGGCCCCCAGCCTCAAGCGCCTGCGCTTGTCGAAAAAGCTGTTGGAACGTGTTGCCGGAGTGATGGAGCGCCGTTGGTGGTCGGAGGGGACCAGCTTCGATGATGCCGCGGTCGAGGCCGGAGGCAAGGCCCTGGCCGAGGCCGGCATCGAGCCGGGCGAGATCGGCCTGCTGATCAACACCTCGGTCACCCGCCGCAACCTGGAACCCTCGGTGGCCTCCAAGATCCACCACGACCTGGGACTGCCGTCCTCGGCCATGAACTTCGACGTGGCCAACGCCTGCCTGGGCTTCGTCAACGGCATGACCTTGGCCGCGAACATGATCGACTCCGGGCAGATCAAGTACGCCCTGGTGGTCGCGGGAGAGGATGCCCAGCCGACCCAGGAAACCACGTTCCGCCGGCTCAATGCAGAGGACTCCACCCGCGAGGACTACTTGCGGGAATTCGCGACCCTCACCCTTGGTTCGGGCGCCGCCGCCGCGGTCATCGGCCCGGCCGACGCGCACCCCGGCGCGCACCGCATCGTTGGCGGGGTGTCCCGTGCGGGAACCGAACACCACAAACTGTGCGTCGGAGGCCCGTCGGGCATGTACACCGACACCAAGGGGCTGCTGGACAACGGCCTGGAACTGGTGGTCGATGCCTGGGACGAGGCCCACCAAGCCGGCTGGAACTGGAAAACCATGGATCGCTACGTCACCCACCAGGTATCCAATTCCTACACCAATGCCATCATCAAGGCCGTCGGCCTGGTCCGCGACCGGGTGCCCATCACGTTCCCCAAGTGGGGCAATGTCGGGCCGGCGTCGCTGCCCATGACCCTCTCCCAGGAAGCCAAGACACTGAAACCCGGTGACCGGGTGCTGTGCATGGGGGTTGGTTCCGGGCTGAATACCGCCATGCTGGAGCTTGCCTGGTGACCGAGCTCTTCCCCGGTGTCGATTCCCGGTACTCCCGCCGCGTCATGGTGCCCTCCACCTCGGACGTGGATGCACCGGGCACCAGCCACCAATGGCACCTGCTGGACAACGCCTCCGAGCTGGCCGACAAGGGCATTACTCCGGTCGGCACGCTATTGTGCGTGCACGGCAATCCCACTTGGTCCTACCTGTGGCGCGGCCTGCTGCAGCACGTGTCCACCCGCGACCTGCCCTGGCGCGTGGTGGCGGTTGACCAGCTGGACATGGGCTTCTCCGTGCGCACCGGCGTGTTCCGCCGGCTAGCCGACCGGGTCAACGACCTCGGCGACCTGTCCAACGCCTTGAAGCTGACCGGGGAGGTGACCACGGTCGGCCACGACTGGGGCGGACTCATTTCCCTGGGCTGGGCCCTGGCACACCCGGACCAACTGGCCAACGTGGTGCTCACCAACACCGCAGTGCACCCGGCCGGCTACGAACTGCCCGCTGCGCTGCGCCTGGCCTCCCACCCCGCCGTCCACGGCTGGGGCACCAAAACCACCGACGCCTTCCTGCGCACCACCCACTCGCTGGCGCAACCGGCCCTGGAACCGGACGTCCGCCAGGCCTTCATGGCCCCCTACGCCAATGCGGGGCGGAGGACCGGAGTGGCGAACTTCGTTGCCGACATCCCCTTCACCAAGGACCACCCCAGCCGCACCACCCTCGACGCCATCGCCGATGGCCTGCGCACGCTGGAGGTTCCCGCCTTGCTGCTCTGGGGACCCAAGGACCCGGTATTCTCCGACCGCTACCTGCGTGACCTGATGGACCGGCTCCCCCACGCCGCGGTGCACCGCTTCGAGGGCGCGGGCCACCTGCTTCCCGAGGACCGCGACATCGCCACCCCGGTCTTTGACTGGCTGGCCCGGGCAACCACCGCGCACACCGCCGGGCGCGCCGGGGCCCTGGCCGCATACCGGCCCATGTTGGCCGAACTCGATGGGCGCACGCAGGACACCGGCACCGCGGTGGTTGACATCAACCCGGCCGGCTCGCTGTCATGGGCGGAACTGGGCAACCGGGTCAACGCGCTGGCCCGCGGCCTGGCGCACATCGGGGTCAAGCCCGGTGACCGGGTCAATCTTCTGGTGCCCCCGGGCATCGAACTGACCTCCCTGATCTATGCCTGCCTGCGTTTGGGCGCGGTGATCGTGGTGGCCGATGCGGGCCTGGGCGCCAAGGGGCTGGGCCGCGCCATCCGCGGGGCCGGCCCCGGCTACCTCATTGGAATCGACCGCGCACTGACCGGGGCGAGGTTCCTGGGCTGGCCCGGAACCCGGATCGCCGCCGGGGACATGCCCGCCGCCAAGCGCACCCTGCTCGGCGTGGCACACACCGTGCCCGAACTGCTTCAGGCGGGCACGACCACCGCCGCCCAACGCCGGGAATTCACCCCGGCGGACCCCGATGCCGATGCGGCGGTGCTCTTCACCTCGGGATCCACCGGCCCCGCCAAGGGCGTGGTGTACACCCACCGCCAGTTGGCGGCCATGCGGGACACCCTGCGCGACACCTATGACCTGAAAGCCGGTTCGGCACTCGTGGCGGGCTTCGCCCCGTTCGCGTTGCTCGGCCCCGCCCTGGGCGCCACCTCGGTGACCCCCGACATGGATGTCACCGCCCCGCGCACGCTCACCGCCACGGCACTGGCAGATGCGGCTGCCGCCGTGGACGCCACCACGGTCTTCGCCTCCCCCGCTGCCCTGGCCAACGTCCTGGAAACCCGGGAAGGCCTCGATGACGCCCAACGCCGGACCCTGGCAGGCATCTCGCTGCTGCTCTCGGCCGGCGCCCCGATCCCCGAGCCACTGCTGGCAAAGGTCCAGGACCTCGTGCCCGGTGCCCGGGTGCACACCCCGTACGGGATGACCGAAGCCCTGCCGGTGACCGACATCGACCTCGAGGGCATCCGGGCTGCCGGTGCCGGCAACGGGGTCTGCGTCGGCACCCCCGTCGCCGGGGCCCGGGTCGCCATCGCCCCGCTGGACGCCAACGGGCGAGTCGGCGACCAGCCGCAGACCGCTGCCGACCTCACCGGGGAAATCCTGGTGCGCGCCCCGCACGTGAAGGACCGCTACGACAGGCTCTGGATCACCGAACAAGTCAGCAGCTCCATCCCGGGTTGGCACCGCACCGGGGACGTGGGACATCTCGATACGGCCGGACGGCTCTGGGTGGAAGGCAGGCTCGGCCACGTGCTGGACACCGCCTCCGGACCGCGGACCCCGGTCGCCGGTGAACAGGCAGCCGAATCGGTCCGGGGCGCCGGACGCGCAGCACTGGTCGGCGTGGGGCCCGCGGGCACCCAGGCCCCCGTCATCGTCATGGAGACGGTGCCGCCGGTGCGCCGCGCGGCACCCGCCCCCGAGGCACTGGCCACAGCCGTGCGCACCGCAGTCGCAGGCACCGGGACCGAGGTGTCCGCGGTGCTGGTGGTCCCGGCGCTGCCCACCGACATTCGGCACAATTCCAAGATCGATCGGGCCGCGCTGGCCTCCTGGGCCACCGACACCCTGGCTGGCGGACGGATCCGCAACCCGTGAGCAACCAGGGGAAGCCGGACCCCGGCCGCCGCGTGCTGGTCACCGGTGCCAGCGGGCTGCTTGGCGGCGCGGTGGCTTCGCTGCTGCGCGCCAAGGGGCACCGGGTGCGCACCTTCCAGCGGCGGGCCAGCGCCGGAGCCACCGACGAGGTGCTGGGCTCGCTGACCGATCCTGCCGCGGTGCGCCGGGCCGTTGACGGCATGGACGCCGTCATCCACCTGGCGGCGAAGGTCTCCTTCACCGGGTCCTGGCACGATTTCACGGCAACCAACATCACCGGGACCAAGACCCTGCTGGAAGCAGCCCGCAGCGCGGGGGCGGCGGACTTCGTGTTCGTCTCCTCCCCCTCGGTCGCCCACTTCGGCGAGCCGCTGGCGGGCGCCGGTGCAGGGATGGCGGACCCGGACCGTGCCCGCGGAAACTATGCCCGTTCCAAGGCGGCGGCAGAGCTCAGCGCACTGGCACTGGATGCGGCCGACTTCCGTGTCACAGCCATCAGGCCGCACGTGGTCTGGGGACCCGGCGACACCCAATTGGTGGAGCGCGTCATCGAACGCGCCAGGTCGGGAAGGCTGCCGCTGCTCGATGGCGGCGCCGCGTTGATCGACACCACCTACATCGACAACGCCGCCGATGCCATCGTGCGCGGGCTTGAACGCATGGAACACGCCCACGGCCGGGCCCTGGTCATCACCAACGGAGAACCGCGCCCGGTGGGCGAATTGATCTCCGGGATCTGCCGCGCCGGCGGCGTGCCCGCACCGCGCCTGAGCGTCCCGGGCTGGCTGGCCCGCGGCGCGGGCTCGCTCATCGAGCGCGGCTGGCTGGCCGCAGGGTCCCGCAACCTGGTGCACGACGAGCCGCCCATGACCAGGTTCCTGGCAGAGCAGCTCTCGACTGCGCATTGGTTCGACCAGCGCGAAACCCGCGAGGTGCTGGATTGGGCACCCCGGGTGGGAATCGACGAGGGCCTGAAGCGCCTCGCCGCGCACTATGGCGGCACCGCCCCCGGGCAGTAGCCAACACGGACCGTCGGGTACTTCAGTTCCGTGGACCGGCGCCCGTCGCCGAGTCCCTGCGTGCCGGCCTCGGGGCATCGGGGGCCGATGCGTTCAGCAGCATCGCGCTGCCGATCCCCCAGGCCGCACCGGCCACCAGGGCGCCGATCGACGTGGGCAGGTGCATCGGCGAGCCGACGCCGGAGGCGCTGTCGAGCTGCCCCAGGGTGCCAGCCAGCATCATTCCGGTGGCAACCACGGCACCGCCGGTGCACACGCCCAGGAGCAGCGGTCCCGCTTCCTGCTTGCCCCGGCTGGGCGGATTCAGTCCCAGCGTCGCCAGCCCGCACAGCACAACAATCGCCGCAACCCCGCCCAACACGGTCTGCGGCAAGCTCCCGGTGGCGTCGGCGGTTCCACCCAGGTTCCAGTGGCTACCTAGTACCTCGGGGAGCCGGCTACCCAACAGCATCAGGCTTCCCACGTGAACAGCCACCAGCACCACGCCAGTTCCCCAGGCCAGTTTCAGCAGCAGCTTCCTGGAATGCAATTTCACGTCGTTGACTCCGATTCGTTCTTTCCGCGGTCGGCCCGATGGCATGTCGAATATCTCATTTGTCCAACACACTACCCTTTTAGGATTCCCGGGTGTGGAACGGGCGATTGTCCTCAGGTCGGCGAAGGCAGCGCTGAGACGGGTTCACGCGCCTGATGCGTCGGCACCCTTGGTGGCGACACAATCCCGGACAACGGCGCGGTTTTGAAGGAAGCCCGAAGGCTCGCGGGTTAGGGTAGCCCCATCACCATTCCGCCCCGAAGGCACCAACGAAGGAGCGCTTTTCCATGCGACATGATTCCGGGACCGACTTCTCAGACTGGCTTCAAGGCCGGCCCGCAGATGCCCGGCACTCAAGCCGACCGGTTCTCATGGTCACGTGGTCAATCCAGGAGGGCTTTGGCGGGATGACGGCCATGTGCCTCAAACGTGCGGGTTTGTTCCACGAACGCGGGATTCCCAGCGCCGTGGTGACCTTCGATGCAAATCCCGACCTTGCGACGATTCGCACAAAGTTGCTGGAAAGCGGCAGGCTCCACCCGGATGTCCCGCTGCTGAATCTCCATGACTTCTATGCCGAGCACTCTCCGGCGCGTCCTCAGGGGCAGGCGCCTCGCCGGGCCCGGGGTTCGGAATGGGTGGAGAGTGCCAGAACCCTCCGTTCACGTGACGGTTCGCTCTTTTACGTGGATTACCGGTTACCGGGCCATGAAGCGGCAGCCGTACGTGAATACCACCGCAGCGACGGCACGATCTACCTGATTGATTCAACGCTGCCCGGGGACGGCGATGCAGCAGCTGACTCTCGCACGTTGGAACTCGTCGCCCCCGATGGCAATGTCATCGCCACCCTCGACAACCCCGGCAAGCTCTACCGCCGTTTCCTCACGGATTTGGTCGACTTGGCACATGCCGATGTCGTGGTGGACAGCAAATACTCGGCCGGGTTCCTCTGGTCGTGGAAGCACCCGGAAGCAGTGAAGGTGGTGAATTTCCACAGCACCCACGTGGCTGCCGGCCAGGACCCGATGACGGGAAAGCTTTCCACGGCCCACCAGAAGATCATCCAGAACCGCGACGCCTGGGACGGAATCACCTTCCTGACCGAGTCCCAGCGGACCGCTTTCGTGCAGCGCTTCGGGGAAACGTCGAACACCTTCGTGATCAGCAATCCGGTGGACGGCCCGCGGACGCTGCCGGCATTTGAAGACCGCAAGCCCCACTCCGTGATCCATGTCGGTCGATTCACCAAGGGCAAGAACATCGGCGAGTTATTGGAAATCGTCAAGAAGGTCGCCACGGCAGGGACCCCGATCCACCTGGATCTGGTGGGTGACGGGGATCAGCGTCCCGTGCTGGAGGCCAAGGTGCACCAGCTCGGTGTCGAGGATCTCGTCACATTCCACGGCCACGTCAATGACGTCGGCCAACGACTTCACCATGCCCGCGTCCTGTTGCTTTGCAGCAAATTCGAGGGCCAGTCCTTGGCTATCCTCGAGGCACAGGCGCACGGTTGCGTGCCGGTGGCCTACGATGTTGATTTCGGCCCCAGGGACGTGATCGAGAACCGACGCAATGGATTCCTGGTTCCCTTTGGAGAGCAAGAGACGGCGGCCCAGGCAGTGACCAGCCTGTTGGCGGATGACTCGCTATGTGAAGCGATGTCCACCCAGGGATTCAATGACTCGGTACATTTCCGAAGCGACGTGATTTTCGAGAAGTGGATGGAAGCCCTCGACACGGCCAGGGCCAACAGGGCCGGCCGTGACGCCTTGACCGCTGCCAACGTGCGGATTGCGGGCATCAAATTCCATCCGGACGGCGACATGGACCTTGAGGTCTATGTCGAGATCGGGGAGGCAAATCTCAGCGGACTCTGCCTGCAAAGCAAACAGCGCGGCATTCCGGACGGGGACGGAGTTGAGATTCAACCCCACCATGGCGACGACAGCGTCTTCCACTTCCGGTTGCCCGCCGACCTTCGGGCACAACAACCCGCCGGAGATGCCTTGGACCTGAATCTAGTTCTTGGCATCGGTTCAATGACCCGAACAATTCGGTTGGGCGCGAGCCCCTCGATGCAGACGACGCCTTACTTCACCGTCTACGGCAACCTCAGCCTCAAGTAGACTGCCCGCCATCCGCCATGTTGAGTCCTTCGAGAACACGAATGCCGTATTCGCTCAGCACATTGCCGCCGTCTAGGGTCCGTTAAGGGCACGATCATGCATTGCACATTTAGGCGTGACAGGGTTTTTGACAGAAGAATTGCAATCATCGCCCGGGTACCGGGCAAGAGCGTCGCTTGGCGCACGAGCACGAAAATCACGAAAGTAGTTGATGTTAGTGAAAGCCTGGCTAGGCCAACAACTCAAAGCCGCAATTAGCTCCACACACGGAGTCAAGACGCGTCGGTGGCTGGGGCTGGGCAGCGCTCCGGTCGCCAACCACGAACTCGACCAAATACCTGTGGCCGCCGATGTGGTGGTTTATTTCAGCGACGTCGTGAACAAGGCCTACCAACTCGAACAGTGGCTGCCCACCTTGGAAAAACTCCACGAAACCCATCGCGTGGTCTTGGTGTTTCGCAAGGTTCCCACGTTGCGGCACTTTCGCAAGCTGACCGGATTGCCGAAAATTTTCGTCCGGCGTCTTGACGATTTGGTCAACTTCTACGAATTCAACAACTTTAAACTTTGCTTGTACGTCAACAACGGTGTGGCGAATTTCCAGTCCTTGAGCGCAGCCAGGCCGGTACATGTCCATATCAACCATGGCGAAAGCGACAAGCTCTCCATGGTCTCCAACCAAGCCAAGGCCTACGACAAGATCTTTGTTGCCGGTCCCGCCGCCATCGAGAGACACCGGACAGTCCTTCTGGACTTCGATCTGGACCGGCTGACCAGCATCGGCAGGCCCCAACTGGATACCCATTTCGTAGCCGAGCTACCAGCGTTCCATGGCCGCACCATCATGTACGCGCCTACATGGGAGGGCGAAAACGACGCAAACAACTACACCTCCATGGATGTCTTCGGTGAGGCCATCATCGAGACGCTGGTCGCGTTGCCGAATACGCGGGTCATCTACAAGCCGCATCCACGAATCACCACTTCCTCGAACCCGGCGATCGCCGGCGCACACGCGCGAATCAGGGAGATCCTCGAAGAGCAGATTGCTGCCGGCGGCCAGCACCTGATAACGGAGAAAGAGAACATCCTGGCTCTCTTCAATGACGTTGACGGATTGATTACGGACGTATCGAGTGTGGGCCTTGACTACCTGTACCTGCACCCGGAAAAGCCGCTGATTCTTACAGACCGGCGAGACGACCTCGAAAAGCTCAACCGCGAAGTACCTGTCAGCCGTGCCTGCCCCGTCATCAGCGAAACAACCCGGGAAGAGATCCTGCCCGGTCTGGAGTCGTTGCTCGAATCCTCCGGTGCCGAACAACGGCTCCAGATGCGGAGCTACTATTTCGGCGATCGGGAGCGAGGATCCTCGACAATTTCGTTCATCGAAGCCATCGGCAAGCTCATCAATGACCGCGCAGTGGCGATGCGTGGCTACGAGTTCCATGGACAACCCGTAGACTCCGGGGAAGTCGGCTAAGCGAAACAAGCTCCGGAATATCCGCCAGCCGCGCGGAGGCGCTTGACCGGCGCATCAATGACGCATCGGAGAAAGGGCGAGAATGGCCATCACGACGGCTCGGAGATCCCTGCATCGCAGGCTGGCCAAGTTGACTTCAAGGATCAGCGTCAGGCTCGGCCAGCTGCGGATCCGGGGGTCCGACTCCGGGCCCAGCCCCAGTGCGCACACTGCGCGAGTCGCGGTCATCGTCCCCGTGTTCAATTCGATGCCGTACCTGAGGGAGCTGTTGGAGTCCTTGGCGGCGCAAGACTTGGCACCGGATATGTTTGAGGTGATCGCCGTGGACGACGGTTCCACTGACGGCGGCGGCAAGCTGTTGGATTCCTATGTGACACGGCTGCCCAATATGCGTGTCATCCACCAGCGCAACAGCGGCTGGCCAGGAAAACCACGCAACGTCGGGATCGACGCAGGCCGGTCCGACTACGTATTCTTCTGCGACTCCGACGACATGTTGGGTCCGGAAGCGCTGCGCAGGATGGTTGATTTCGCCGATGCCCACCAGGTTGATGTGTTGGCACCCAAGTTGGTCGGCATCGGCGGGCGCAACGTCGCGAACAGTCTTTTTACTTCCACACTCATCGATGCGCCTCTGCGAACGATCCTTGGCACCCTCTCCCCGCAGAAAATGATCCGGCGCAGCCTCCTTGAGGAGCACGGAATTCGGTTCCCCGAAGGCAAGATCAGACTCGAAGACGGCATGATGCTCACTCGGTGCTACTTGGCCTCCAGCCGCAATTCAATCCTCGCCGACTATGACTACTACTTCATCCGCACCCGATTGAACGGCAGCAACATCAGTAGCGGACGGGCCAACCCCGAACGCTATACCTCGTCGGTGTCGAAAATTGCCAGGATCATCAAGGAAATGCACCCTGATCCCTCATTCGCGGATCAATTGGTGCTGGATCTCTACCGGCGCAAGGCGCTTCGCTTCTACGACCCCGTGCGCTACCCGGCCATGTCGCCCCGGCGGCGGAAGCGCTGGGTCAAGGCACATGCACCATTCATCCGGGACAATATTCCCGAAACCCTCGAAACGGATTTGGGATTCCCCTTCCTGCAGCGATCCCGCCTGGTTCGAAGTCAAGATGCGGCCGGGTTGCTGCGGCTCGCCGCGACCGAACAACAATTGAATGCGAATTGCCGGGCAGCCCCGTCTGACCCGGACCCGCTTGGACTTCGATTTAGGCTGGCGCCCGATGCGGACTTCGAATCTGTCACTTTGGTGATCAAGGGCCGGGGAACCGAAATCATCCATTCCCATCTCCTCCGGCACGATGGCCATGAATACGTCCTGGACGATCCGGTCCATAAGCTTGAAAGCCTGGAGCACTTCGTGGCGGACCTTTTTGTGCGATTGGAAATCGACGGGCTTCAGGGTCCTGTGCGTCGCGTTGCCGCGCCGGACACCGGCCTGCCCCTTGAACTGGGTGGCACTCGCTTATACGCAACGGTCAACGGAAATCTCAGCATCGATCGGCGCCGCTGACCTCAGGCGCCGACTTCCGAATCTCCGCCGAACCATTGGGCCCCATACCGGCGTTCTCTGGGCGGGTCGTCGCTTGATGGCGCCGGGGCAAGTCTGCCTTCGTTCGTTCCACTCCCATGAGGAACGAACAGAACCGTCCGCAACGGGCCGCCCTGGGATACAGGTGGCGACAAGGAGTGCTCCCGCGCAGTCCTCATATCCAGCGGGGGTGGCATCGCTTGAGTCAGAGGTCACCCGGCGAAAGACGACCCATGCGGCGAGCTTCCCACGGGGAAAGTGCCGGGCTTTGTAGACTGACCACCAAGCAGCCTGCCCCCAACCCCAAGGACCACCCATGCCGGAATTCCGGTTGCCACTGTCTCGTTTGTTCACACTAACTCTCGCGGCATCGCTGGTCGCACCCCTTGCGCTGGCCGGCACGGCCGCCGCGGCACCCGTTGTCGACACTACACTCGGAGCTGCCACCAGCGATTCTGTGCAACAGCCACCCCCGGGCTCCGGTGCCGCCGCCCTATTGGACTCGGCCCTCAAGCCTGCCACGAAAACCCCCGCTCTCACGGAAGTCGATACCGGCGCGGCCACCATCGCCGCCAAGGAAATCCGTACCGAGCTCAAGTCCGGCGGCAAGCTCACGGCAACTGAACGCATCGAGTTGTCCGATCAGGCGCTCACGGCCGTGGGAATCGAGGCGCTGGATGCCCAGCTCGGACAGGGCCAGCGACGCATCGAGGAATCCGGAGACGCCAAGGCCCCGACGCTGGAGGAACTTGAGTTCCTGGCAAGCGCGACCCAGGAGCTGGCCGAATTGTCCCCCGAACCGTCGAAGGACGACGCAGCAGTGCCCGTCCCGTCCGAGGAGACGAGCCCCCCGGCCACTGGAACGGCACCCGAGGCCGGAAGTTCCTTCAACGTCGATGGCGCCGCACGGGCCACCAACGCCACCGCAGCATTTGAGGCTACATTGGCCGGAATCGCCGTCCCCACCTCGCTGGCGGATCTGCGCACCTGGCGTCCCCCGGGTGTACTTGGCGTTGATGTGTCCCATTGGCAGGGCGATGTCGACTGGTCCTATGCCTGGGGCCAGGGTGCCCGTTTCGCCTATATCAAGGCCACGCAGTCCGGTGCTTCCGGCTTATTCACAGACCCCAATTTTTCGCAGAACTACGCGGGTTCATACGAGCAGGGGATCATCCGCGGTGCGTACCACTTCGCCGTACCCTCGTATTCCTCCGGAGCCAGTCAGGCCAAGGAATTCCTAGCTAACGGCGGGGGTTGGTCCGCGGACGGCAAGACGCTTCCACCGCTGCTGGACATCGAATGGAACCCGTACGAGGGCAACGACTGCTATGACATGACGCCCAGTCAGATGACCACCTGGATCAAGGACTTCGGCAACACCGTAAAGGCTGCCACCGGGCGCCTGCCGATGATCTACACCGCACGGTCTTGGTGGGATGACTGCACGGGCGACTCCACCGCCTTCAAGGGGTGGCCGCTGCACGTCACGATCTACCCCACCGCCGAGATCCCGAAGAACCCGCGGGAGTTGCCCGAGGGTTGGACGACGTTCAACATCTGGCAGTACGCCTCCAACGCCGACTTAATCGGCTCGGACCAGAACGTGGACGCGAATGTATGGAATGGTGACCTGACCTCGCTCCGTGACTTCGCGCGCAACACGCGCTCCACCCCGTACCGGATGATCACCGACTATCTGGGCTACATGATTCCCGACTATATGGGCAACGCCGATGTGTGGGCCACCCGTCTGGCTCCGGTCCGGCTCTCCGGGGCCAACCGGTACGAGACCCCCGTGGCCATTTCAAAGCGCACTTTCCCATCCACCGCAGCGACAGTTGTCGTCGCCTCGGGCGAGAACTTCCCCGATGCCCTGGCCGGCTCCCCGCTGGCCACCTTGAAGAACGCGCCACTGTTGCTGACGCGGAAGGATGTGCTGCCGGCGGCCGTGGCCACCGAGCTGCAGCGACTTCGCCCCAAGAACATCCTGGTGCTCGGAGGCCCGATCGCCGTGAGTGATGCAACCGTCGCGAAGCTCAAGGCCTATGCGCCGGTCACCAGGGTCTATGGCAGCAACCGCTATGACACGAGCGCGAAGATCTCCGGGAACTGGAGCTCCGCCTCGACCGCTTTCGTGGTCACCGGTCAGGGATTTGAGGATGCCCTGTCCATGGCAGCCGTCGCGGCCGGGCGCAAGTCCCCCATGCTGCTCACCCGGCAATCCTTCATCCCGACGAGCACCCTGAACGAGCTCAAGCGCCTGAATCCGAGCCGGGTGTACCTGGCCGGAGGCCCCGTTGCCATCTCCGCCGCCGCAGAGTCGCAACTACGCAAGGCGGTGCCAAATGCAACGGTGGTGCGCTATGGGGGCAGCAACCGCTATGACACCAGCGCGATGATCGCCAAGGCATTCTGGTCCGGCGGCTCGCAGCGCCAGTTCATCGCCACCGGCTCGGACTTCCCCGACGGGCTGACCGGGGCCGTTGCAGCAGGTTACAACGGGGCGCCGTTGCTGTTGGCGCGGAAGTCGTGCCTGCCCGCCTCGGTGTCCGACGCCCTGGTATCCATGAAGGGCTGGACCAATATCCTGCTCGGCGGACCGGTGGCGCTTGACTCAACGGTCGCCTACCGGACAAACGGCCAGCCCAACGTCTGCTGATAGCCAACGGGAACCACGCACCGCTTCCTCCGGCCGAAAGCCACATGCGGTCTTGGATGTCGATCGGCTCGAGGTTCTGATCCCGCCCGACATCCGCAAAAAGCCCCAACCACGTGTGGTTGGGGCTTTTCGGTGGGCATCGATCCCGCTGATGGATTTTTTAGACGGCTGCCATGCCGCGTTCTCCGGTACGGACCCGGATCACTTCCTCGACGTTCGTGACCCAGATCTTCCCGTCTCCGGCGCTGCCGGTGTTTGCGGTGGAGATCAGGACGTCCAGGATGTCGTCACAGGTGCTCTCCTCCACCAGGACTTCAAGGCGCACCTTGGGCAACAGGTCGACCGTGTATTCGGCTCCGCGATAGACCTGGGTGTGTCCGCGCTGCCGGCCGTAGCCGCTGGCTTGGCTGATGGTCATGCCCTGGACTCCGTAGTTTTCCAGTGCTTGACGGATCTCGTCGGTCTTTTCGGGTCGGATGATGGCTGTCACGAGTTTCATGCGCTGACCTCTTCCTTGGCTCGGGCCGCATCCTTTTCGGCTGCGGAGGACTTCAGGTGTGCCGAGGTGGCCGGGTGGGGAACGAAGGTTCCACCGGTGCCCAGGCCGCCGAACTCATAGCCGGTTTCGGCGTGCTGCATCAGGTCGATGCCGGCGATTTCCTCTTCGGTGCTGATGCGGAAGCCCATGATCCTGTGGATGGCCAGGCCGATGATGGTTGTCATGACGGCGGTGAAGACCATGACCACGACACAGGCAACGACTTGGGCCCAGAGCTGAGCGAATCCGCCGCCGTAGAACAGGCCGCCGCCGATCCCGTCGACGGGAAGTGCGATGAAGCCCAGGGCTAGGGTGCCGATGATCCCGGATACCAGGTGCACGCCGACGACGTCCAGGGAGTCGTCGTAGCCCCAGCGGTACTTCAAGCCGACTGCCAGGGCGGAGGCTACTCCGGCGATGAGACCCAGGCCAATGGCCGCAACGGGGCTGATGTTGGCGCATGCCGGGGTGATGGCCACCAGGCCTGCAACGATGCCCGATGCTGCACCCAGGGAGGTGCTGTGTCCGTCGCGGAAGCGTTCAACCAGGATCCAGCCCAGCAGGGCGGCGGAGGGCGCGGCGAGGGTGTTGACCCAAATCAAGCCGGCCTCTTCGGCGGTGCTTGCTGCGCCGCCGTTGAATCCGAACCAGCCGAACCAGAGCAGCGCGGCACCGAGCATGACGAAGGGGATGTTGTGCGGGCGCTGGCTCGGGTCCTTCCCGAAGCCGCGGCGCTTGCCGAGGATGAGCGCGAGGATCAGGCCTGCGACACCGGCGTTGATGTGGACTACGGTGCCACCCGCGAAGTCAATGGCCTCACCGACCACGGAGCCAATGGCTCCCTCGGCTCCCAGGATTCCGCCACCCCAGATCCAGAAGGCGATGGGAGCGTAGACGAGGGTCACCCAGACCGGGACGAAGACCAACCAAGCGCTGAATTTGGCTCGGTCCGCCACGGCCCCGGAAATCAGGGCGACGGTGATGATCGCAAAGGTCGCTCCGTAACCGGCGGCGATGAAGCCATCGGTGCCGAGCATTGATCCCATCCCGAAACCGTCTGCCGGGTTTCCAAACAAGCCGCCCACGTTTGCTCCGCCACCTGCCATGGAGTTGCCCCAGAGTACCCACACCACGGTCACGAGGGCGATGGCAGAGAAGCTCATCATCATCATGTTCAGCACGCTTTTGGCCCGGGTCATTCCACCGTAGAAGAATGCCAGTGCCGGGGTCATCAGCAGGACGAGTGCGGCGCACACCATCATCCATACCTGAGTCGTTGTTAGCTCCATGTCTAACGCCTCCCTGAATCGCTTGCGAGTCTTTCTCGCCTGATTCAAGAATTCCCTGCCGGTGTTACGTCCGGCACGGCCAGGCGTTTCGTGGTGGTTACCGATTCCCCCGGGAGGTAAAAGGCCAGTGTCGCACTCATTTCGGCGATGTTTCCGAAACCTTGTCCGCATGGCAAAGGCGGCCACGGAAGAAAAATCCGTGGCCGCCTTTGAGGCAGTTAGCTGGTCAAGAACCCCGCTGCCGGGTCAGTCAAGCAGTGCGTCGACGAATGCCGCAGCATCGAATGGCGCCAAGTCGTCGGGGCCCTCGCCCAGGCCGACCAACTTCACCGGGACACCGAGCTGGCGCTGGATGGCAACAACGATGCCGCCCTTGGCGGTGCCATCCAGCTTCGTCAGGACGATGCCGGTGACATTGACAACCTCGGAGAAGACCTTGGCCTGGTTCAGGCCGTTCTGGCCGGTGGTGGCGTCGAGAACCAGGAGAACTTCGTCGACGGTGGCCTTCTTCTCGATCACGCGCTTGATCTTCCCAAGTTCGTCCATCAGGCCGACCTTGTTCTGCAGGCGGCCCGCGGTGTCGATCATGACGATGTCGACTTCCTGCTCGATGCCGGCCTTCACTGCCTCGAAGGCGACGGAAGCCGGGTCGGCGCCATCGACATCGGACTTGACCGTGGGGACACCTACGCGGTCTCCCCAGGTTGCAAGCTGTTCGGCGGCGGCGGCACGGAAGGTGTCGGCGGCACCAAGGATGACGTCCTTGTTCTCGGCAACCAGCACGCGTGCCATCTTGCCGATCGTGGTGGTCTTGCCAACGCCGTTGACGCCAACGACCATGATCACATTTGGACGGTCAGCATGGCGAACCGGGATGAAGCTGCGGTCCATGCTCGGGTCGACCAGCTTGATGAGTTCTTCACGCAACATGTCGTGGACGCGCTGGGGATCCCGGCTTCCTTCCACCTTGACGCGCTCGCGCAGGGCATCAACCAATTCGAGGGTGGGTTCGGTCCCCAAGTCGGCCAGGAGCAGGGTCTCTTCGATTTCGTCCCAGACGTCTTCGTCAATCTTGTCCTGGCTCAACAGGGCCAGCAGGCCCTTGCCCAGGACGTTGTTTGACTTGGACAGGCGAGCCCGGAGGCGTGCCAGCCGTCCCTGGACGGGCTCGGGTACATCGACGGGGACGACGACCTTGCCGACGGTTTCGTCGACAACATCCGTTGTCGGGGCTTCCGCGGCTTCAGTCGGGGCCACCACTTCGGGGGCTTCGGTGGACGGCGCGTCCGTGGTGAGCGTGGGCGCTGGGTCGTTGGCGTCTCGCGGACCGGTGTACGTTCCCTTGGGCGCCTTGCGGCCCCGGACAAGGAAGAAGGCAGCACCGATACCGATGACGGCAACCACTGCAACGAGGACAATCATCAAGTTAAGTTGTTCTGACACCGTCCAAGCTTCTCACAGACTAAACTTGTCTTACTTATGTCTAAGAATGCCTCGACCCCCAACTTCCCGGAAAAGCCGGTTAATGCCGGTTCCGAAAAGTTGCCGTCGGTTCCCCGTGAAATCCGCGTGCTTGTCGCGGCCGCCTTTGTCGTCGCCCTCGGATTCGGCCTCATTGCACCGATCCTGCCCCAATTCGCAACGAGCTTTAATGTCGGCGTTGCCGCAGCCAGCGTCATTGTCAGCATTTTTGCCTTTGCCCGATTGATCTTTGCCCCAGTCAGCGGAAAGTTGACCGATTGGCTCGGCGAACCGACCGTGTACGTCACCGGTGTCCTCATCGTTGCCGCCTCGACCATTCTCTGTGGCTTTGCCCAGTCCTACACCCAGCTGCTCATTTTCCGCGGGCTGGGTGGACTGGGCTCGACCATGTTCACGGTCTCGGCGATGGCGTTGATTGCCCGCATGTCGCCGCCGCAAATACGCGGACGCATCGCCGGGCTGTATTCTGGCTCGTTCCTGCTCGGCAACGTGGCAGGTCCGGTGCTCGGTTCCCTTGCCGCCGGCATGGGGTTCCGGATTCCCTTCTTCATCTACGGCGGGGCGCTAGTGGTGGCGGCCTCCATCGTCTATTTCTCTCTGTCCCACTCGCGCCGCGCTACCGTGAAGACGGCTGCGGAAAAGGCGGCTCCGGCTGTGGACCGTATACCCCTTTCCGAGGCCTGGGGTGCGGCGTCCTTCAAGGCCGCTTTGGTTTCCGGCTTCACCAATGGCTGGATGGCCTTCGGCGTGCGGATGTCCTTGATTCCGCTCTTTGCCGTTGCGGCCTTCGCCTCGCAGGGCACTCTGCTCGCCGGCCTGGCGCTGGCGATCTTCGCCGTGGGCAACGGTGCGGCCCTCACTGTGGCGGGTCGGCTCACCGACACCTACGGCCGTCGCCTGCCGATCCTGGTCGGGCTGACCGTTGCCTCGCTGGCCACTGCCGCGATCGGCTGGGTCGACACCATTCCCCTCTTCATCGCCTTGTCGGTCATCGGAGGCCTCGGGACCGGATTGATGGGTCCGGCCCAGCAGGCAGCGATCGCCGACGTGGTCGGCCAAGGCCGCAACGGCGGAAAGGTCATGGCCACCTTCCAGATGGCAACCGACTTCGGCTCCATCATCGGTCCGATCCTGGCCGGTTTGATCGCCGACCGGGCAGGCTTCGGGTGGGCATTCACCGTCAGTGGCGCCCTGGGTCTGATGGGGGTCATCGCGTGGTTGCCGGTGAAGGAAAAGCGTCCGGCTGCTGCCACCGATTCCTCGAGGTCGACAAGCGAGCCCGGCCCTTTCCGGGATGGGCTCGACGACAGGCAATAGCGCTGCCAGCCCACATCGGAAGGGAAGCTCCCCGAACCCCAGGGGGCGACGAGCAGCGGGAACGCTGCCTTAGGCGCTTTGTGCATCCTCGCGTTCGATGCGCTGACTGATCACCATGGAAACGCCGTCTCCACGCATGGTGACGCCGTAGAGCGCGTCTGCCACTTCCATGGTGCGCTTTTGGTGCGTGATCACGATGAGTTGGCTGGATTCGCGCAGCTCCTCGAAGATGGTGATCAGGCGACCCAGGTTGGTGTCGTCCAGCGCGGCTTCCACTTCATCCATGACGTAAAAAGGTGACGGACGAGCCTTGAAGATCGCCACCAACAGTGCGACGGCCGTCAACGACCGCTCGCCACCGGAGAGCAAGGAAAGCCGCTTGATCTTCTTCCCGGCGGGACGGGCTTCGACTTCAATGCCAGTGGTCAGCATGTTCTCCGGATCCGTGAGGACCAAGCGCCCTTCACCCCCGGGGAACAATCTCCCAAAGACCCGCTCGAACTGTGCCGCGGTGTCGTTGTAGGCCTCCGTGAAGGCACGCTCCACGCGCTCGTCGACGTCCTTGATGATATCGAGCAGGTCCTTGCGGCTCTTCCGCAGGTCCTCCAGTTGCGAGGTCAGGAACTTGTGCCTCTCCTCAAGCGCAGCGAACTCTTCCAACGCCAGCGGATTAACCCTGCCCAACGCAGCAAGATCCCGTTCGGCCCTTTTCAGCCTTTTTTCCTGCTCGATCCGGTCAAACGGGATTCCTTCGGGTATGGCGTTGCCCTCGTCATCTACTTCAGCGCGCAAGGCAGCCCATTTGTCGTCCTCGGCAGCGGGCTGCGGAACCGGCAGGTGCGGACCGAAGTTCTCAATGAGGTGCTCGCTGGTCAATCCGAGTTCCTCGATGGACCGGTTTTCCAGCGTCTCGATGCGCATGCGCTGTTCCGCCCGTGCCATCTCGTCGCGGTGGACCGAATTCGTCAGCTCCGCCAACTCATGGCCCAGCTTGTCGACGCGTCCGCGCACGAGGGAAAGTTCGGCTTCCAGTTCCTCGCGCCGGGCCTGGAATTCTTCCCGCTCCCTGTCGGCCAGCTCGATCGATATGTCCATGAACGAAACGACGCGTTCGACCTTGGCCGAGACCTCGCGGGCAGCGGCGGCCTGCCTGCGGCGGATCTCGGCCCGGCGTTGCGCCTCGGCACGTGCCCGGCGTTCGGTTTCCGCCGCGCGTTTCAGGGACTCGACCCGACCGCGCAGCCCGTTGGCACGCTCCTCCGCGCTGCGCAGGGCCAGACGGGCATCCAGTTCCTTTTGCCGCGCTCTTGAGGCGGCAGCCGCCAGTTCATCGCGCTGGTCGGTCTCGGGTTCATCGTCCTGCGGCGACTCCTGGGCCATGTCCAGGCGCTCGATGAGTTCGGCGAGCCTCTCCTGCTCGACTTCCAGCTTTTCCTGGGCAACGGCAATCTGCTGTTCGAGGCGCTCGCGATCGTCCTGGCCCTGCCGGAGCAGGGATCCCAGGTGCTCCATCCGCTGGGCTACGGCAGAGATCCTCGCATCTGAATCGTGCAAACGGCTCAATGCCGTGTCTGCGGCCTCCTCGGCGGCCATGAGCCCGGCGGTGAGGTCAGCTGCCTCCAGGCGCAAGGAGCCAAGGCGTTCCTCAATCAGAGCCAGTTCGGCTTCGGTTTCGGCGATGGCCGCATTCTGTTCTATCAGCGAAGGGGCGGCAGTGGTGCCGCCACTGGCAGAACCCGCAGTGAGAATGTCTCCGGCCAGTGTCACTGCCCGGGTACCTGCATCCTGTGACAACAAATGCTTCGCCTCGGCAAGGTCCGTGGCGACCACCGTGGTTCCCAACAGGTGTGCCAACGTGCCTCGCAATGCTTCGGGTGCACTGATGACGTCCAATACATGCTTCCCCGAAGACGCAGGCGATGTGCCGTGGGCAGAGGCGTCGAGATTTCCACTGACCAGATGGACACGTCCTCCCTCTGATGCGCGCAGCCCGCCCAGGATCTCCAGGGCGTGGTCCAGTTCCTGGACGGCAATGGCTTCGGCAATCGGGCCCAAGGCGGCCGCAACGGCAATCTCATAGCCCGTCTCGACTTCCAGGTGTTCCGACAGCCGACCCAGCAGGCCTTCATGTCCGCCGGCCAGGATGTCTTCCGAGGCATCCTTGCGGACGGCACCTTCGCGCAGTGCCTCAAGCCTTCCGCGCAGGGAACCCAATTGCGTGGCAAGTTCTTGTTCAGTCCGGCGTTGGGTATCCATCTGGGCTACCAGCGCCTCGTGGCGGTCGGCAGCATGTTCGTAGGCCGTATCGAGGTCTTCCTCTCCGTCCTGGACGGATGCCGCCTGTTGCTCGAGGGCGGCAAACTCGTTGACGGTACCCTCGCGACGCGCTGACCAGCCCTGAAGCGAATCGCGCAACCTGCCCAATTCACCTTCTGCCGCTTCGACCTTGCTGCGGGAGGCGCCCACTTGCCCGGCGAGCCGCGCAAGCCCTTCCCTACGGTCCGCTGCCACCCGCAATTCGCTGGTCAGGCGCTGTTGTTCGGCATGTGCTGCTTCCTCGGCCTGCGATTTGGCCTCGAGGGCTTCCTCCAGCAGGTCCTGGCGCATCTCGAGGTTTTCCTCGAGTGCCTCCAGCTCTTCGCGCAGTCGCTCGGCCTGTGCTTCGAGCCGGTCTGGATCACGGCTCGGGTCGACTTCAATGCCGTCGGTTCCGAGCAGGCGGGAGCGTTCCGCTGACAGGGCACCCAGGGACCTGAAGCGTTCCCGCGTGGAGGTCAAGCCAAACCAGAGGTCCCGCGCCTTATTGAGGGCGGGGGTGGCGTGGGCGGCCGCGACTTCAAGCTTGGTGAGCTCAGCCCGGGCTTCTTCGAGCCGGGCCTGGACCACTTGCCGGGCTGCCCGCTGTGACTCTTCGTCGGCGATGTCCTTTTCCAGTGTGCCGCGTAAGGTCACCAGGTCATCGGCCAGGAGCCTGGACTTGGCATCACGCACGTCGAACTGGACGCTCTGGGCGCGACGGGCGATCTTGGCCTGTTTGCCAAGGGGTGTGAGCTGGCGGCGGATCTCGCTGGTGAGGTCTTCGAGCCGGTTCAGGTTGCCCTGCATGGCGTCAAGTTTCCGTACGGTCTTTTCCTTGCGCCGACGGTGCTTGAGCACACCGGCGGCTTCCTCGATGAAGCCCCTGCGGTCCTCGGGCGTGGCATGCAGGATTCGGTCAAGCTGTCCTTGGCCGACGATCACGTGCATTTCCCGTCCCAGGCCGGAGTCCGAGAGGAGTTCCTGGATATCCAGTAGCCTGCAGGAATTGCCGTTGATGGCGTATTCGGAGCCGCCCGCCCTGAACAGGGTCCTGGAAATGGTGACTTCGGCGTATTCAATGGGCAGCGCACCGTCGCTGTTGTCGATCGTCAGGGAGACGTGGGCGCGGCCCAGCGGCGCGCGGCCGGAGGTGCCGGCGAAGATGACATCCTCCATCTTGCCGCCACGCAGGGTCTTGGCGCCCTGCTCCCCCATGACCCAGGCAAGTGCATCGACAACGTTTGACTTGCCCGAACCATTGGGGCCGACCACGGCGGTGACACCCGGTTCGAATTCAAAGGTCGTTGCCGAGGCAAACGACTTGAATCCGCGAACGGTCAGTGTTTTCAAATGCACGTGGGAGCGTCCTGGCTAATTGGTGGCTAAAGTGGTCGGAGGGCTGCCTTCCATACTATCGAGTCAGGTTGGCTCAAGAGCGTAGGTCAAGCCCGGCATACAGGTATTTTCATCAAGAATGCTAGGAGAAGACCCTTTGAAGAGTCTTTCGGCCATTGATTCATGGCCTTCGACACAGGCGGCTTCGGCAGTGGTTGCCGCTGACGGCGCAGTCCTGGGATCACACGGCGATGTTGGGCACCGCTTTGCACTTGCCTCGGTCACCAAGTTGCTCAGTGCCTACGCATTTCTGGTCGCGGTGGAGGAGGGAGCTTTTGAGCTCGACACGCCTGCCGGCCCCGAAGGCTCCACCGTCAAGCATCTCCTGGCCCACAGCTCCGGTTACGATTTTGCCGAACGCAAGGTGCGCTTTGCCCCTGGTGACCGGCGCCTGTATTCGAATGCCGGCTTTGAAGTCTTGGCCGAGACGTTGGAAAAAGCCACCGACATGAGATTCACCGACTACCTTCGCGAAGCCGTCCTGCAACCGCTCGGCATGGACTCCACGTCCCTGGACGGCAGCGCCGCAGCGGACGGCGTCTCGACCCTGGGCGATCTCATGACCTTCGCGGCCGAATTGCAGGACCCGACACTGTTGGACGTGCAAACCCACTCCCAGGCAACCCACGTAGTTTTCCCGGAGCTTCCCGGGATCCTCCCGGGCTACGGACGGCAAAAGAACAACACCTGGGGACTGGGCTTTGAAATCCGGTCGGAGAAGTCCCCGCACTGGACCGGCACGCTGAACTCGCCGGAAACCTACGGACACTTTGGTCAGGCTGGAACGTTCCTTTGGGTCGACCCGGTACTGGGTGCGGCCTGTGTGACTTTGACCGACAAACCCTTTGGCCCATGGGCGGTCGAGGCATGGACGCCGTTCAACGACGAAGTAGTCAGAGAAGTCATGGGCAGCTGAAGGGTCGACAGTCGAACGGCTCCCCCGGCGACTTAACGGGCGGTTTCGTGAATGCGATGAAGCGTATCCACGAAACCGCCAGCTGAGGACTCACCAGTGTTTTCGGTCTATTTCCGGAGGTCCAAGCTCAGGCTGCCGTGGACCGTGGCGTAAACGCGGATGCCCGGCAGTGGCGGCGGGAGGGCGACTCCTGCCGGACAAGTTGTCCGTGCCGGGGCTCCTTCCTGACCGGCGGCATCGCGGGCGACCGTCCAGACATCGATGATCTCTTTCCCAAAAGCCTTCAAGTCGTCAGCGCTGATCGAAACGGTGTGCAGGTTCCTACCGGAATCCACTGCCGACCCATCAACCTCTACGTCGAACGTTTTTTGCTTGGTCCCTGTACGGTTTTTCAGCACCAGGTCGGCACTGCTCAACGGCGCTAGGCTGGAGAGCCGGAAACTAACACCATCGCCACTGGCTCTTGCTTCAACGGTCTCCATCGGACCATTGACGGACTCTCGCTTTTTGACGGTTGCCAAGATCGCGTCGAGGTCTTGCTGGTGGATAAGCGCTGTCAGTTCCCTGTCCGCGTCGTCGAGTTTCTGCTGTGACTCCGCCGGAAGAAAACGATCGATGAAAGCCGCATGGGATACGACCCACTGCTTTTGCACGCGGGGAGCCATCGCGAGGAACCTGGCAGGCTCATAGAACCGCAGTCCCTTTCGCTTGAACAGGTCGAGCACGAGCAAGTCCGCGAGGTCCCTATCCTGGACGCCATCAAGCAAATTCTTCGAAATCTCGGTGAGTGAACGAACGTAGCCTGCGGGTTCGATCGGTGCACTACTGATATTCGTTCCGACTGTCCGGGTCCGAATGAAGTAGTAGTCATAGTCGGCAAGAATTGAAGTCTTGCGAGCCTTGAGATAGCAGGCAGACATGACGATTCCGTCTTCCAAACGAACTTTCTCTTCATGAAACCTGATGTTGTTCTCCAGCAACAGCGACCGTCGAACGAGTTTTTGGGGCGACAGGGAGCGCAAGATTGTGCGTAGGGGTACGTCTTCGACGGTCTTCGTGAACAGCGAAGCCTGCACTCGTCGCCCACCTACACCAATCATTTTGGGAACGACAACATCCGAGGAATGTGCCCGGGCAAAGTCCACCATTCGACGCAATGCTTCCGGTCCAAGGTGGTCATCCGCATCGCAGAAAAAGACGAATTCGGATCGACTGGCCTCGATGCCCACGTTTCGTGGCTTGCCTGGCCAGCCGCTGTTCTCCTGGTGTATTACTCGGAAGTTCGCATTCCTGGCTGCATACACGTCAAGAATCTCGCCGCTGAAGTCGGTGGATCCATCGTCCACGGCGATCACGTCAAAGTCGGTTGAAGCCAAGTCTTGCGCTTCGAGGGAGTTCAGGAGTTCCGTCAGATACGGCATCGCGTTGTAAACCGGGATGATGACCGACACCGAGCGCGGGGAGGACGCGCCGTTATCGAAATCCCCTGGCTTCTGGGCAGCAGAAAATGACATAGGTGACGAACTCTCCGAAACTGGACCGACTCCCGCCAGCAAACCATCCGTGCTTTTCTTTTTACCTATTCCCAATTTTGACCGCAGTCCCATCGGGACCCCCTTAGTTTTCAATAAGTCCCAAACATTGCCCGCCTCACAGATGAACACTGCAAAGGGAAAGTTCATAGCAAATATATTTTTCGTCTACGTGACGTTACCATCGCGTCAGCACCGATCATTCAAGCCCTGAATTCCGGCCGGTCCAAACAGCCGGGCATCAGGCGGTAACTCGCCGTCCAGACGTCGCTACACAGCGACC
Organism: Paeniglutamicibacter sp. ZC-3; assembly: GCF_025847175.2. Taxonomy (NCBI): domain Bacteria; kingdom Bacillati; phylum Actinomycetota; class Actinomycetes; order Micrococcales; family Micrococcaceae; genus Paeniglutamicibacter; species Paeniglutamicibacter sp. ZC-3. The sequence continues at coordinate 149,175 of NZ_JAOYTG010000006.1, forward strand.
AACTGGCTGCCCGAAGGCGGCGAGGACGTCGGCTACACGCGCTTGAGTGACAAGCTGCCATGCTGGGTCCGGTAGATGCGCCACCCAGCTACGGTCGCCGTATCCAGGTCACCAAATTCAACGCGTTTTCGCGCTGCGTTTCCGTTCGTGGTGGCAAAGACGTCCAAGATTGTTCCCGGCGCGCTATCAGCCAGGGGCAATACCCATACTCCAGCCTGGATGGCGGCGGCGGAGACAACTTTGTTTGAATCCCGCGGCACTAGTATCAGCCCCAGATCGTCGGGCATCGCCCCATTTGGGAGGAATTCGAGGTCCCTGGTTCCTGCGGGCCGAACTTGCGAGACGATGGGGCCAATCGTCTTACCCACGATTCGGTTGGGACGGGGATCAGTGTTGAGGATCTCCATCCATCGCGTGACGAAATTTTCCTTGGTGAATCGCATCAAGGTTTTCCTGCACTCCAAGGCCATGTCGTTGCGCTTGCCGGGATTCTTCATCAAAGCGAGCACCTGTTCCGCCATCGCCCGATTTTCGCCGAAAGGCATAAGAAAGCCATTCCGATCATCATCGATGACATCCCGCGGACCGTAATTGGCGTCATAGGCGGCAACCGGCACCCCGTGGGCCATGCTTTCGAGAAGTATCAGGGGGAACCCTTCAGAAGCGGAAGTCAACAGCGTCACGAGCGCCGTGGCATAGATTTCCGATGGATTGTTCGTAAAAGGCATGAATTTGACACTGTCTTTGATGTCCAATTCATCGATTAGCTCCGCCAAGGTGTCTTCCTCGGCATCCTTGTAGCCAAAACCGAAGACCTCAAGGCGAGCCCGGGGTTCCGCGGCAGCAATATGGGCAAAGACCCGCATCGCCTCGTCGAGACGTTTCTTTGGGTGGATCCTGGCGACGAGGACGATACGGTAGGGGTCAATTTCGGTCGCGCGGTTGGATTCCTCAGGCGCAACCTGACCAATGACCTGCATGATTTCTTCATGCCCGAATTCCTCCGCCATGTCCTTTTTCTGGGCGTCCGTCAGCAACACCAGCCGGTCCCACGCATCAAGGTTTCGCCCAGCCCGCGCCCAGTTGGGGCTGGTTCCAGAGCCGGATGCATACGGCGGTTGCAGATGGTTGCTATGGGCAGTCATGATCTTGAGAAGGTTGGCGTGGCGAATCCCCCCGACAATGTCATCCACATTTTCCCTCGGCAAATTCGGGAGATTCTCCCGGAACTCCGAGACAATGGCCGGCGCCGCATCCTTTTCAAGTTTCCGCTCGAAAGCAAATTTGTAGAGTTCTCCCATGGTCGCGAATGAACGCGGGTTTTCACCATGGAGGAAGGAGGCGCCCCATTTGGGATCACCGGGTGTCTGCCAAATTGTCAGAAAGCACGTGGAGTCGTGACCGAAGAATCGTTGAACGGTGGGAGTGTGACTGCCCTGCTGGTACGTCAGGCGGCGTGCAAGGCAACCGAGCTCGTCCATCTCGTCACGCCGAAATCGGAACCTGGCCTCGTCAAAGTACTCGACAACTTCTATCCGGCCACCCGTGTCAAAACGCACGTATTTTTCGTAGATGCCGTCGCGGAAATACCTGTATTCCCGACCCGACCTGCCCGTGGGGAACACGGTGATGCCGGGCCCCTCATCGAGGATGTAGGGGGTGCGTTTATCCGATGTGGACGCGTCCAATGTATACAGGATGCTGTAAGCGGTCACTGCAGGATGCAAATGCCCTTCACGTTTGAGATCCTCGACATCCAACTGGAGCCGGGGTTGTCCTGCCAAAACCGCAATCCTGACTTCCGGAATTGTTCCTTGGGCAGAGAGGGCGTTGGCGCGTTCACGAACCGCCTTGACGAGGCCTCCACGTTTGAGCGCAAGGGTGTTTACCAAGAAGTGCGGCGTACGAGTCATGTGATCAATCCTACCCAACGCCAACTGAGCATTCTCCTAGTCAGCCGGGTCCGCCAGTGGGACTCGTGTGTAGCCAGTGCGAACGCGGTCGCAGCCTCTCGCGGATCCAGACCAAGCAGGGGGAAATCTGGAATGGCATCCACGGGGTTAAAGGGGGTTTCAGCGGGGCTTACGCTGGCACCTGGGACAACTGTAGGAGGAGCGTCCCATGAAGGGATCACGCCTGATCACCGACAGCACGCCCTCTTCGGCACAACGCTGGCAGTCCCGGCCTTCGCGGCCATAGGCGTTCAGTGACCTGTCAAAGTAGCCGGAAGCGCCGTTGACATTGACATAAAGCGCATCGAAACTCGTTCCGCCGGCATCCAGCGCACGACCCATGACGTCCACGAGTGCCGTGTGGAGGCGTACGACGTCGGGACGGCGGATCGTGGCGGTGGAGCGCAGACCGTGCAGCTTGGCGGTCCAAAGTGCTTCGTCCGCGTAGATGTTCCCGACACCGGAAATGACCTGCTGGTCGAGGATTGCACGCTTGATTTGCGTATTCTTCTTGCGCAGGGCTTGGTAGAGGGCCTCGGGGGTCGAAGCGGGATCAAGGACATCTCGGGCTATGTGGGCCGCGGCCTCTGGAATCCACGGCGCCTCGGAACCTTGGCCTCCGGGAAATTGGTCACCGGTGGGCACAAGGGGCGAGAGAAACATGCCGCCAAAGATTCTTTGGTCAATGAACCGCAGTTGGTTTGGCTTGTTGGCCTCTGGCGACAGTTCAAGGCGCACCTTCAGGTGCTTCTCATCCGGCGCGGCGGGCTCCTCCACCAACAGCTGTCCGCTCATGCCCAGGTGGGCCACCAACGCGCTGGGCCTTGGCAATCCGTCGAGCAGCAGCCACAGGAATTTTCCGCGACGCACGGCCGCGCCAATGCTGGTTCTGGTTAGGCTCGCGGTGAAATCAGCAGGCCCTCCGAGATGTCGGCGAACGGATCGTGGATCTACGACCTGGACCGATTCGACGGTCCGGCCAACGACCCAGTCCTCCAGACCTCGCCGAACAACCTCGACTTCCGGAAGTTCAGGCATTGCTTAGTTGGCCTTGGCCGAGTCGTTCTGCGGAGCGACCAATTTCCAGGTCACTGCCGCTGATTCCTGCTCGGCTTCCTTCTTGGAAGGACCGGTTCCCTGTCCGTACGGAGTGCCGCCAATATGGAGCACGGCGATGTAGGTACGTGCGTGGTCGGGGCCGGAGCCGGTGACACGGTACTCGATGGCACCGAGCTTCTTGGCTGCGGCGATTTCCTGGATAGCGGTTTTCCAGTCGGTCCCGGCGCCCAGCACGTCCACGTCCTGCAACAACGGCAGGATCAGACGCATGACCATTTGCCTGGCCACTTCAATCCCGTGGTTCAGGAAGGTCGCACCGATGAGGGATTCCATTGTGTCGGCAAGAATGGATGACTTGTCCTTGCCATTGGTCAGGATTTCACCTTGACCCAAAAGAATGAATTCCCCTACGCCAAGGGAACGGGCGATGCCGGCCAGGGCACGGGTACTGACAACGGCGGAACGTCGCTTGGCCAGGTCGCCTTCGGGCAGGTCCGGGTAATTCTTGTAGAGGTGGTCGGTGACGGCATAGCCGAGCACGGAGTCTCCCAGGAATTCCAGACGTTCATTGGTGGGGATGCCACCATGCTCGTAGGCGTAGGAACGGTGTGTGAGGGCAAGACGAAGCGTCTCGGGGTCAATAGTGACCCCGAGACGCTTCAAAAGCTCTTCTGTTGAAGGCATCAGACAGACTTACGCGTCTGCGACCTTGCGACCCTTGTATTCAAGGAACAGCTCGGTGCCTGCGGAATCCGTAACAACCTTTGCCTGGTGCGGCAGGCTGTAGGTGACGCGGCCATTTTCCATGGTCTTCACCAGGGTAGGCGCGGTTGCCTTCCACTGGGCGCGACGGGCGCGAGTGTTTGAGCGGGACATCTTCCTCTTCGGGACAGCCACGGCTACTTCTCTTCTCTCTCGACTGAATGTGTACTCTGTGTCGCGTCCTCTGCGACGATGTCGGTCAGCCCGGCAAGCGCTGCCCAACGAGGATCCAAGACCTCATGGTGATGCTCAGGATCCTCATTCAGGCTTTTTCCACATTCGGAGCAAAGCCCTGCACAGTCTTCCCGGCATACCGGTTGGAACGGCAGTGCGGTCACCACTGCATTCCGGAGCACCGGTTCGAGATCAATACGATCATCTACAACCTGGTACTGGTCGAGCTCCTCTTCTTCGGTGAACTCGTGTAAGCCCTCGTAGTAGAAAAGTTCTTGAATGTCGGCATCGAAGTCGTACGCCATGGCTTCCAAGCACCGTCCGCATTCACCGCTGATTTCAACAGTGGCGGTTCCGGAGACCAGAATGCCCTCGTGCACGGCTTCGAATCGCAGATCCAGATCAACTTCCGATCCTTCACGGACTCCGATGAGTGCCACACCGATTTCAGCTGGTGCGGCGACCACCTCATCAAGGGTCGTCATGTTTCCGGGGCTTCGCCCAAGATCCTTGGTTAAGAAAACCAGGGGCGAACTGCGATCGATGTCGTGTGACGACGAACGATCTGAACGCTTTTCGCTAATGATGACTCCTGTAGAACATAGACCGACATTACATCCTAGCGCGGTTTGCGACGGGAGCCAAAACCATTGAGGAACGCGCGTTGCGTCACAGGCTGGCCCGTGCCGAATATTTCATCGACAACCCTGCCGGCAGATTCTCCGTCGTCATGGGGAGCAAACCTGAAGATGAATTCGTCGCTGGGACCGGTCTGCCCCAGTTCTCCGTCCAGTGCACTCCCGAGTGCCGCCCACAGCTGGTCCTCATCGGTGACGATCGGCCCCGGGAGTTCCTTTTCGTAGTCCATGTAGAAGCCGCGCAGGTTGTCGCGGTAATTCTCAAGGTCGTACGCGAAGAAGAGGATTGGCCTGCGCAGGAGGGCGAAATCAAAGAAGACCGAGGAGTAGTCGGTTATCAGGACATCGCTGGCAAGGTAAAGGTCCTGGATCTCGGGGTAGGCCGAAGCGTTGATGACCCTCCCCCGGAGCTCCTCGGGAATCCGCAGCCCTGAACTGACCAAGACGTGCATGCGCAGCAGCAGCACAGTGTCTTCCCCAAACCGCTCGTTGAACGCCTCGAGGTCGAAAGGAAGCTCAAAGGTAAACCGGCCCTTGCCGTTGCTGGCATCATCCCTGAACGTTGGCGCGTAAAGGACGACCTTGTGGCCTTCGGGGATGCCCAGGGTGGCCTTGATCTCTTGCGCCCTCACGGTTGACTCGGGCCGCAGCAAGGGGTCGTTTCGCGGGTAGCCAAGTTCCAGGATCGGTCCCTTGTAGGCGAAGGCACTTCTCATCGCCTCCGTTGCGTATGGACTTGGCGACAGAAGGTGGGTCCACTGGCCAATGGCACGGGTCACACGGTCCAGATATCCTTCATCTCGGCCGTGGATGTCTTCAATGTCATTGAGCATGCGCTTCAACGGTGTTCCGTGCCAGGTCTGGAGGTAGACGCCATTTTTGCGCCGGGTCATGTAGAACGGCAGGTTCTGGTTCACCACCCAGAACTTCGCGCGCGCTAAATACCAGAAGTAGGCCGGCGAAAGCCGCTTGACGGCGGTGGTGTTCGGGTCTGTGAACTTGTGCGGACCATCGTAGATCCATACCTTCTTGCGTGAATCCCCGCGCCGCAGCAATTCCTCATAGATGTAACGCGGCGAATCCGCATACTGTTTCCCGAGGCCGGATTCGAAAACGACCAACTCCCGGTCCATGGGCAGACGACTCGCAACTGCCTGCATGCGCTTCATGAGCGGGAAGTAGCGGCCACTGTGGCGGAACCGATTCAGGGCACGTTCCGGCAACTCATTCTGACCCAACTTTTTAAGGTCGATCTTGGGCTGGCGCATGTCCCGGATTGCCTGGAAGACGCGTGACGAGTGTGAGCGGTCGCGAGCCACGATGAACCTGGAGGCACGGTCGCGGTACGTGGATTCAATTTTCATGCCTCGCTTCACCGTCGCATCGAGTGAAGCGATCAATGATTCGCGGGTAAAGGCTATTCGTCCTGGCAGTTCGCGGTCCAGGTCGAGATGGGAGCCAGGTTTTCCCAGGAAGCGATCACGGTCGAACTGGAAATAGTGGACGGGTTTGTCCAAGAAGCTGAAGTCAAAGCCGACGCTTGAATAATCGGTGATCATGGCAGCGCTCTGCTTCATCAGGAATTGGACGTCAACCTCGCCCTGTCCGACGACCCGCACCGGTACACCGGCAAAGTACGAACGGAGATGCTGCATGTTTGGGTGCAGGCAAAAAATCAGATCCAGTTGGTTGTCGCCAACCAGCTTGGCCAGCGCCGGATCATGAAGGAAGTCGTTCCATTGCTGGAAGTAGTCGGAGTCGACAAATCCTTCGTCGTTTTGGAGCCAGTCGCGCCAGGTTGGAATGATGAGGACTTGCCGTGGTTCCACCGGAACATCGTCGTCAAACAAGGCGTCGAATCGGGGCAGGCCTGTCACAACCACTTCGCCGGGATCGTAGCCGAAGTCCTTGACGATATAGGACTTTTCACGGTCGGATGAAACGCAGAAGAGGTCCGTCTCAAATCCAGCGGATTTCTTCCCGTAGTTCGGGACCATCCACTTGGTTCCCATGACGCCGTGCTGGAGGAAGACCTTCCCGGCACGGGACTTGGCAAGGAATGCCGGATGTCTGGTCGGATAGAGGTAATCGGGGTGATGCGAGCCGATGATCCTTTCGGCAGCAAGCGCCAACTCGAAGTGCTCCTTCGACTGGTACCCGACAACGTTCCCGAGTGGACGCACGTTCTCGTATTCCGGTGACGCAAGATCCACGACGTAATAGGCGTCGACCTCGGGATGGTTTTGACGGACGTACCGGAAGAAGTGGAAGCCATTGTCCTGGGCCTTGTACGGCAGTTCCCCAATCAGCCAGATTGGTTTCCGGCCACGTCTTCCCAGACGGTGTTTGGAGGGATTGAAGTCCCTGAGGGCCTTGAAGGAATCCTCGTCGACAACCTCAAGCAGCAGGGACGTGGCCTTGCGCTTGAAGGTGTAGTAGGGATTAATGATCAACGTCTTGCCGTTGCGGGTAATGTCTCCCGCCCGCGTGGTGGCCCGAATGGCGTACGGGGTCCTGGCCACGCGCACTCGCTTCGACTCCGCAACACCTTCGAATTCGACGTCGAGGTAGAGGTCGAAATTGTCCGTGGTCGCGATTTCGTCCCAGTCGACGCCCCAAAAATCGATTTCGGCATCCCAGGCGTATCGGCCGAATCCATAGCGCTGACGGGTCTGTTCCTGCAGCAGCTTCAGATCCACCTTGCCGCTGAATTCCTGGCCGCTTCGTCGCCCGAGGACCAGGAGGCGTGCGGAAGCCAGCCGTGAACTCTTGCTATAGGCAATCCCGGAGAGCCGCAGGTTGCCCGCAACAACCGAAATTGCGTCGGTACGCAGCGTGAGGCTGTGTTGGATCTCGCGGTTCAGTGCAATGGCCAGCTCGCCGCGCTTGTTGATGTAGGGGCGTGCGAACCCGGCGGCCGATTCATGATCCGCGAGTGCTTCCAGGTCCGTACGTCCGGCTCGCCCGACGACGCGATGGAAACGAAGCGGAGCCCCAACGTCGACAGAGCCCGATGCCACCGCATCATTGAGCTCGGCGCGAGTCAGCGTCCCTTCGGTGGCAGCGAGCTCGATGGCGGCAACTCCTAGCGGGAGTTCGCCAACTTCACCCGCATATTCCATACAGACACGCACGGTGCCCTCCAGCGCGTCTGTCGCGTCGTCGGATCCCCCCACGACGGCCGGCGCAACCGCGTTCCACTGCTCGCCCAGCAGGGCGAGGTCGATGACACCGGTCGAAGCATGGGCGTCGGCATCGAGCTGGTCCACGGAGTCAAGCGCGATGCTTGCGATGACGTTCTTTCCATGCAGGACGCTCAATGCCAACGGCGCGTGGCCTGTCACTGCACGGATCCGTAGGAATCGTCCGTCTTGGCCGACGTGGAGGGAGGCCGCTCCCGTGAGCGTCCGGGTCTTCCTGTTGGCATCCCTGCGGTGCAGTCTTTTGCCGTACAGGTCCTGGACCATGCCCGCCACGTTCGTGGGTTTTTGCTTCACAAAGCAACCTTTCAATCAGGAAAATTCTCTGGGGTGGGAGCTCGCGCTGGTCTCCGACCGGCGATTTGTCAGCGGCGGCCAAGAACCGGCAGTGCGCCCTGTGCGTCATGGTGCGGGCATGGACCCGGACAGTCTTCAACCATGGGGAACCGCCGGCGGCATGTGGTTTTCGGAGGTTTCAAAGGAGGATGGCCAAGGGAACACATGCCGCAGGAAGTCCTGGACGGTAAAGGTGCGATCCACGCGTTCGTGCCGGCGGGTACTGACTTCGTTCAGGCAAAACATCTGCGGTCGCTTCTGCAGGAATAGACGCGACAATTTGAGGTGGACCTGCTCCGAGGAAAGATCAATGTAGCGGTAGTCGATCTCGCCGGGGAAAGCCACGCCCATGGCACAGCCGTAGTAGTGCGCCAGCGAGGAGGGTATCGAAAGATCGCTCTCGCTTCGAAACCTTGCCCTGGCGGTCCGTCGGGTCTCCTCGGGATGCTTCTGGGCGATCGTACTCAAAGTGGTCCTAAGTTGGGCGTGGGCCACATGTTTGAACTTGTGGGCCGCCGATTTCCCAAAAGTTGCTTGCAGGAGTCGATTGTTGTTCAGGGCAGCGACATTCACCGGGAGGTTCTGGGTCTCTTCGAGGTCGAAGCGCCCGTCGGATAGAGCGAACTTCGGGTATCCGGTCGGCGTGTAGAAAACGTGCTGCCCCAGCAAACGTCCAAAGAACACGTCGTCATTGACGTAGAGGAAACGCTCGGCCAGGTCCGGGATCCTGTGAAGCTGGGATTCGATGGCGTGGGAATTAAAGGTCGGGAGCATGTCACGGTCCTCGAAGATCTCCTCGTGGTCAATCAACGAGATCTTCGGATGGGCCTCGTTGAGCCATCCCGGTCGCTGCCCCGCAGTCACCACGTAGATGTGGTTGATCCAGGGAAGGAACGCCTCGGCCGAGCGCAGGGAGTATCTCAGTTCGTCATGGGAGGTGTACCGCGCCGGATCGTCTGCGGTTGGCAGAAGATGGCCGGTAATCTTCGCCTGGGTTTCACTCCGCCGCCGTTGCCAGGCTTCGTCGGCCCCGTCAACCCACGTGTAGACGAGATCGATGGGTTCGGAAACTTCCAGGACGCTGCTCAGGGCAGGAGCCTTGCCACCAGGTACCACCAGCAGTCGTACACCGATCGCTTCGACCAAGTCACCGCGGCGACCCGTCTGGGACTTTGTCGCGCAGCTCCAGCCGAACATTGCCCCCGGGTCCAACGCATCCTCGGCCATTGGCACGAGCGAAAAGCCTCGGGCCCTCAACTCGGAACATAGTTTCGGTGCTTCACGAGAGTCTACGTAGACCAACGCCAGGTCCCCTTGCCATTGCACACGGTATGCGGAACCCGGGGAGGAGCTTTCGAACGCTTCGGCCTGCAACCGCCGTAGGTCGGCAATCGAAGAAGCCGAAGCAGGTGTCTTGTTGTCCATGATCTCGACGGCGCGGCGCCAATAGCCGGGGGGAATCATGGCACCGACACGGCCTTTCCAACCGGATTCAAGACTCATATGTACATCCTTCGAGGTATCACGTTCAACGCCCACTGGTAGGTTTAGCGCCCAACCAGTCTATTCATTTTCCTTGGCTGGTTCCGACATCCGCTCGTCCGCGCCCTGTCGGGCCCACATAGGATGGTTTCGTGACTACCTTCGATGCCCTGTTGCGGCAGTCCCAACTCATGTCCAAAAAAATCCACGCCATGGCGGTGGAAAAGAGCGTCCGCGGCACTTTGCGCGATTCCGAGCCTTCGCCCGCCGAGGCCGTTGATTTTGTGGTCTTCTTTGCTGACGGGCCTGGTCAAACCTACCAACTGGAACAATGGACGGCACCCTTCGAAGCCCTCCAGGATCGCGGATACGGTGTGTGCCTGGTGGTCATGAACGCGCTCAGCGCACGCCTTTTGGCCCAGCGGACACGACTTCCGATTTATCTATCGCGTTCAATGGAACGCATCGAGGCAGCGCTGGCCTCCTGGGGTACTTCCGGTATTTTCTATGTGAACAATTCCCAGGTCAATTTCACGATGTTGCGGATCAGTGGTCCGGCCCATGTGCACCTGAGCCACGGCGAAAGCGAAAAATCGTCGATGGTCTCCAACCAGCTCAAGGCCTACGACTATGCCTTCATTGCCGGCCAAGCCGCACAGTCCCGAATCATGGAGAGCATCCCCCGCCTTGATCCTTCCGCCTTGGTCCAGATCGGCAGGCCCCAGCTTGACATCGCCGTGCCGGGAGCCGCTGCACGACCTCCCGGTTCACGCACCAGGGTGCTATACGCACCGACGTGGGAGGGAGATGGCAAGAACATGGCCTACACGTCCGTGATCTCGGTTGGAGCCAAACTGGTCGAGGCATTGCTGGCCGATGATCGCTTCACCGTGGTGTTTCGTCCGCATCCCAAGACCGGTAGCTGGTCCGCGAAGGCACGACACGAACTCGCGCACATTCAAAGGGCCATCGGGACGGCCGCCACCAAGGAACCGCATGCCGGTCACCGCGTGGAGGTGTCGGGCGATTCATCACGCAGCATCGTCGACGCAGACGTTGTGCTTTGTGACATCTCGGCAATGGCAATGGATGCCATCGGATTGGACAGGCCGTTGCTGCTGCTCCACAGCGCCGACACCAGGATGATCCGCGAGCTGGCCCCGGAGCAATCGCTGTCCCTGGAACAGGCTGGAACGCTCTTGCAGGGACAAGCAGAAGATCTGCTCGAAACCATCGCGAACCTGGGCAAGTCCCGGCCATCCGGCCAACAGCGCTCGCTGCGGGCAAAGGTCTTTGGCGATCCCGCGTTGGGCAGTGCGACGGAGCGGTTCATCGCCGCTGCGATCGCGGTCACCGGTCCCGAGGGCCGGGGCTAGTTCCAGACAGGCCGCAATCGCGAAGGGGCATGCATTGATGGTGTCCGGATTGCCAAACAAAACACCAAGAACGCTGCCGGCAACGGACGGGACCCGACTGCGGCGCCAGGGCTAGGAAATCTCTTGCAGGGCCTTCTCCAAGTCCTTTTCCAGGAAGGGAGTCAGGGTCTCTGCGTAGGTTGCGGTGATGTGCGATGCGTCGAAGTACACGACGACACCGCCGATGACAGCCGGGCAAGTACCGTCCTGGCAAAAGTATCGCGTGGGATCGATGACTGCGACGTTGTCGTGCGTGCCCTCCGCCGCCACATCCGCCAGCGGATCCATCCACGTCCATTTGCCGGTACTCCCCGAACACTCTTTGTTGGCGTCTTTCGCCGTGGCCACGCAATCGGGAATGTTTGGCAGCGTGGCGCCGGGGAACGGAGTGTCGCGGATGACGACGATGGGGGTCTCGGACTCGGTCCATCGCTCCAGGTACTTCTCGTACCCGGCGCGCGCAGGGGCCTCGGTCGTTGCAAAGGAGTGGTCCACGACCGGGACAGACTGCCGTTCGGACGTGATGATGAGATCAAATTGGCCGTGAGCGGTCTGGTCAATGACCCAGTTGCCGTAGTCGAAACAGCCCTGGGACTTAATCTCCGCGTCAAACTTCAACTTGGCATCCGTGGGATTGCATCTGGATACAAGGAAGGTAGTGATGGTCCAGTCTTTTTCTGCAGCCATCTTTTCGAGTGCCGGAAGCCAATGCCCTGCATGCGAATTGCCGACCAGGGCGACCTTTTTCTTGCCGCTGCCATAAGTGCACGTGGGCTTCTTCTCATATGGTTCGCTGGACCAACATCCATCGGCATAGGCAGCGGATTTGTCGTCCTTCGCGAGGGCTGGAGACAGGATCAGCTCCTGGTCTGCCTCGTATTGGCAGGCGCCACTTTTGTCGGTTAGCGCCGACGCGCCGAAGCACGGAACAAATCCCTGGACGGCGGCCTGGAGCGAAACGGTGGCGACCTCCTGCCGCTTTTGGGCATCCACGGCGACACCGGAAGCCAACAACGCCACGGAAGCCGTTGCGACCACCAAGAATCGGACCGGGGTCACGAGCGGTGAGACATCGAGCGTCCTGCGGAATGCGTCTTCGACATATTTCTTGGTAATCATCGACAGCAGGATGGTCGCAGCGGCAGCTGCCGCCAGGTCCAATGCGCCCAGCTTGCCGGAAACAAACGGCAGCAGCACAATAATCGGCCAGTGCCAGAGATAGATCGAGTACGAGTGATCCCCGAGGAAGAGGAAGGGCCGTGAACCGAGCAATGGGGTTGGCGAGAAACGTGAGGTGGCTGCAACCCAGATCACCAATGCCGTCCCCACGACCGGCAGTGCCGCCTGGTAGCCGGGGAAAGGCGTGGCCGAATCGTAGGCGACTCCGGCGCTGATGATCCCGGCAATGCCGGCCCATGCGAGCACGGCACCGGCGGGCGAGGAACTGAAACGCGACTTGGGCGCGGGGACCAGTGCCACCACGGCACCCAAGGCAAGCTCCCATGCCCTAGTAAAGGTGGAGAAGTATGCAACTGCCGGTTCGACGGAGGTGAGGTAAATGGAGTAGGCGCAGGAAAGTGCGACGATCAGTGACACGCCGACAAGCACAAATCGCTTTGCCAGCAGTCTCTTCTTGACGGCAAACGACCAAAGTGCAGCGATTACCAGGGGCCACAAGAGGTAAAACTGTTCCTCGACCGCCAGCGACCAATAATGTTGGACGGCAGTCGGAGCGTTGTCCTCGGCCAGGTAGTCCACACTGGTGGCCAGTAGGAACCAGTTCTGCGAGTAGAACGCAGACGCGATGGCCTGGAACGTATTGTCCCGCCAAAACGATTCCGGTGTCAGTACCCGTACCGCAATGACGGTGGTGAACAGGACCAGCATTGAGGCCGGAATGAGTCGTTTGATCCGACGGAGCCAGAAGGTGCCAAATTCCTTGGCTTTGCGGGGTGGATGCTTTATCAGGTGCGAGGTAATCAGGTAGCCGGAAATCACGAAGAATACATCGACGCCGACGAAGCCACCGGTGATACTCTGCGGCAGAAGGTGGTAGATGACGACGAGTCCAACGGCAATGGCGCGCAGGCCTTGAATATCGGGCCTGAATTGTGTTCGCGTAGTCGTGTTGCTCATGGTCTCTCGTTGGCTGATTCTGGATGCATTCGTGTGCTGCGCGGCACCGGCCTGGCGAATCGGTCGACACGACCAACTCACCACATGGCAAGCCGCCGCGAGGTGCGGTCCCGATGCCAGAAGCATAATGCTCGTCTGGACCGGTTACCACATGACCGACGACCCTGGAGAGGGGAATCGGGCCGCCGCTCATTGGATTGCCGGCAACGGGCTTCAGGGAACCAAGCGGGCGGACGCAGGAAACGTTTTGTGCTCTGGTCGGTGCGGGAGCTGAGGTTTAGCTCAGTTCCTTGACGATCTGACTCAAGCTGTCGAGGGTGTCCTTTAGCTTGGCGACATGGCGTTCGTCGAAGGCGCTCAGCACCCGCTTCAATTCCGTGGTGGAGATGCCCGAGGTGCGGGGAAGATATACGACCTCGACTTTGTCGCCCAAGTCGTCGAACTTGCCCTTCCAATCCTCTCCGATGCCGAAGACATCGACATCGTACTTGGCAATGTCCAAACGCTTCTGCTCCCAGTTGTCTTCCGGGATGGCCTCGTCGACGTACTGGATTGCCCTGACGATCTCGATCCGCTGATCGAAGGGAACGATCGGCTTCTTGCCCTTGATGGCATTGAATTCATCGGTGGATACTCCGACGATCAATCGGTCGCCTTTTTCCTTAAGACGCTTGAGGATGTTCAGATGTCCGATGTGGAAAAGATCAAACGTGCCATAGGTCAGGACTGTTTTTGCCATGTTCAACTCCATTTACTGCTTGGTTGCGTGCAAGGACGCAGTGATCGAAAGTCTTAGATTATGGGTGGTCGGCCCGCCAGGAGCATCCGTAGATGGGTCGACCATTTGAGTTTGGGCCGGGGTGTTGAATACCAAGGAATCTCTCGCCACCCGGCAAGCCAACCGCTGAAATATTGCCGCACCGCATCGGGATCCTTGCGCAGGCGGGTTGCTTCCACCAAGGCCCAACTGGACACGTACATCCAACTAAAGGGCCAGCGCAGGTTCCGTTTGGCGAGCCATACCCGGTTTCGCGCATTCAGTCGGTAAAACTCTTCATGACGTCGTTGATCGACAACCGGGTGGCCGATCCTCATATCACCGGCGTACCAGACGTGATGCCCGGTGTCCCAAACACGCCAGGCAAGTTCAATTCCCTCGTGTGCGTACCAGAAACCGCCGGCCCAGCCGCCGGTCTCGTCAAAGATGTGTCGGGGCATCAGCAGGCAGGTTTCGCCCACATGAAAAACGCGGCTGGATTCGACGGCCGTGCGTTTGTTGAGGCGCGGGATCCACCGGGTGGGGTCGTCATCGCGTGTCGGGTCGGTGATCCGCGGCTGGAGGAGACCCATCCGGGGGTGGCTGTCGAACCTGGATATCGCCTCTTCGAGGAAGTCTGTGTCCAGGAACCAGGAATCATCGTCCAGGAAGCAGAGGAACTCCCCCTTGACCAACGGGACCCCGGCATTGCGTCCGGCCGGGATACCGAGGTTGTGTTCAAGAAAATGGCCACGCACGCTGGCCGGAAGCCCGACAGGATCCCAACCGTTGCCCACCACGACCACGTCAAGTTCGACTTCTCGTTGGGCCAAGAGACTCGTCAAGGCACGGTTCAGTTCCTCAGGTCGGTTGCCCATGGTCAGCACGACGACGCCGACCGTCGGAAGGTTCCCCTCTGGAATGCTCAAGGGATCACCGCAACCGGGATGAAGCCATGGTGGAAACAAAGTGCCCGATATTCACCAGGACAACTGCCGGCAACAAGATCCAAAGCATCCATTTCTCGGCAATGCCGGGGATGCCAACGATGGCAGAGACAATCGACAGGACCAGGATAACGAGGCTAAGTTCCACTGCATGAAGCATCTTGTGAAAGGGCAGGAAGCGGGCTGCGGAACGCAGTTTCCCGACAAAGCTGGTCTGCGAGACCGCACGAGCCTCAGCCGTATCCGGGAGCTTTCCCAGTCCGGCCATCCCACGGGCGGCATGCACCATGAGGCTCTGGGAACGGTTCAATACAAGGAGAACCGACAGCACTGCAGAGATGAAAAGTGTCGGCCACGCCTGGGCGGCATCGGCCCCCTGGGTCTGGAGCTCAAGGAACACGCGATAGCCCAAGGCGATGGGAATCAAGGCCTCGGTGGTGTGGTGTCCCACCATGTCAATGAAGATCCCGCGTGGCGACTGGGTGCCGCGCCAGCGTGCCACTTCCCCGTCGCTGCAATCGAAGTAGAGCTGGACCTGTGACAGGACAACCGCCAATAGCGGGCCCCACACACCAGGGATCAGCAGGGCTGCCGACATGAGCCAGCCCGCAAGGATCATGAGTCCGGTGACGCCGTTGGCGCTAATGCGCGTGCGCACCAGCACCGCGGTCAGGTAGATCGAGATGTGCCGCAGGTAGAGTTCCGCGGTCCAGTGTTCGGCGTTTCGCCGTGCCCGGACCTCCGGGGGCTGGCATACCGCACGCAGCTGTTCGAGCGTCGGGTTGCTCGGCCGAATGGTTTCATTCATGATTGTACCCTCCCCCTGTCCAGGGTTCCCTGGGCACCGCGTACACGGCCCTTGACAAAGCCAACGGCCCACGGGAAGTGGATGGATGGAAAAACACCGAGCATCAAAAGCTTCTCCTTGAAGGTCGTGGTGCGCTTGCCGGTCAATGTCGCAAAGACGACAAGTCCGGCATACCCCACCGGAGCGAGCTTCAACAGGTTCAAGGCGATCCGCACGGCGCCTGGCGCCTCGGAAGTCAGCCAGGGATCGATCACCCAGGCAATTGCGCCCAGGCTAGATCCGACCAGCATCAGCGGCGGCAGATCGTGGCGCATCGACTTGCCATCGGGATATCGCCGAGACAATTCGCCGCGCCAGACTCCCGAAGCATAGGACTGTGCAGAGAGAGCCTTGTAGGTATCTCGGGGGTAGTACGCGGTCTCGAGTTCCGGGTCGAACCACACCTTGTAGCCGGCCTGGCGGATTCGCAGGCAGAGTTCCCAGTCCTGGGCGCGGTGCAGCGACTCGTCGTAGTAGCCGACCTCGTCAAAGACCTGGCGGCGAAATATGCCCAAGTAGGCAGACTCGGCAGGGCCTTCCGGCGCACCGCTGTGGTAGGCGGCGCCACCCAGGCCCCAAGGGGAATGGTAGGCAGCGGCAATGGCACGCTGGAGGGGGTTCTTCCCGCGGGCATCCATGAGTCCACCGACATCGTGTGCATCGACGCGGAACATGGTCTCCACGCCGCGGGCGGTGTAGGTGGGCGCCAATTCGCTGTGGGCATCCACACGAACCACGATCGGATATTGCGAGGCCCTAATGGCAAGGTTCAGCCCGATCGGCGTGCGTCCCTGGGGATTGTGGACCAGCTTGACCCTGTCGTCCTCCATGGCAAGCTCGGCCGCAACTTCGTCGGTGGCGTCGGTGCTCGGCCCAAGGGCCAAGACAATTTCCTTGTCCCCGGCGTAGTCCTGGCCAAGGACACTGGCCACTGCGTCACGGAGATATCCGGCCTCGTTGAGCACGGGCATGACATAGGAAACACCCAGGGTCTGCGCAGCAGTCACTTCTTTTTGGCCTTGTACGCATCGACAACCGTCTTCGCGTCCCCGTCCATCATCAGGACGCCCTTCTCAATCCAGATCACCCGGTTGCAGGTTTCCAGGATTGATCCCATCGAGTGGGAGACGTGAAAGATGGTGCCGGCGTTTTCACGGATCTCGCGGATTTTTGCCTCACTGCGCTTGCGGAACCGCGCATCGCCGACGGCCAAGGCTTCGTCGACAATCAGGATGTCATGTTGCTTCGAAGCGGCGATGGCAAATTTAAGGCGCGCAGCCATGCCGGAGCTGTAGGTACGCATCGGAAGGTCGATGAACTCCTCCAACTCAGCGAACTTGGTGATGTCTTCCCGCATGGCGTTGATTTCCTGGCGGTTGTATCCAAGTGCCAGGCCGCCAAGCATAATGTTCTTTTCACCCGAAAGGTCCGGAATCAGCGCGGCTCCGACACCCAGCATATTCGGGCGGGACGACGCGAAGACGGAACCCGCCGCAGGGCTGGTCAGGCCCGTGATCGTGCGCATCAGCGTCGACTTACCAGAACCATTCGAACCGATCACGCCAATCGACTCGTTCTCATAGGCGACGAACGAGACGCCCTTGACTGCGTGTACTTCCCGAATGCCGCGCGTCGAGGTCTGCAGCAGCCGCTTGGCCCCAGCTGCACCAACCGACTTGCCACTGGAATACACCTGGTACTTGACGTGGAGATTATCCACGATCACCACAGGCGTCCGCGTCTCGTCCAGCTTGACCGACGTGTTTGCCGATCTGCTGTCAGGTTCAATTTCGAAGACCGGCTGAGGTTGAAACTTGCCGTGATTTCGCGGATTGATCAGATCATCAAAATTAGTCAACTCGACCATAACGCTCCTCCGCAGCCCAGAAATAGATGGTGCCGCCAATCAGGGCAGCAAGGGCCCAGACAGATAAAACAACCCAGTAGAACGACGGGTATTCCACGCCGTTCATGATCGAACCGCGGGCAATCTGCAACGCCTGGTAGATCGGGTGAAAGTCGAACATGAGGACCAGTACGGGAAAGGCGTTCAGAATACGGTCAACACCAAACAAGACGCCGGAGGTGTAAAACAGGATTCTGGTGATCAACGGCAGAATCTGAGTAAAGTCCCGAATGTGAACCGTCAATCGGGCGCACACCAAGGCCATGCCCGTATTGAACATCGTGAAAAGCACCAGCAACGGAAGCACCATGAGCCAGCTCCACTTTGGCGTGGTGCCAAGGATCATGCAGTAAACGAACATGACTCCGAGCATCGGCACCAACGTGAGGAACTGCTGCACCACGGCAGCGATGGGGAGGGTGATGCGCGGGAATGCCAAGGATTGAACCAAAGCGGCGCTTCCGGTGATGGATTTAGCGCCAGAGTTCACCGACCCCGTGAAGAACTCGAAAAGGAACACACCGATGACGACGAATACCGGGAAGTCCTGAGGCTTGTTTCCACCCTGCAGGATTCCGAAGATGAAACCGTACATCAGGGCATTCATGGTCGGCTTGATAACAACCCACAGCATGCCCAGGCGGTTTCGTTGGTTGGTCGCTTGCAGCCGGCTTCTGGCCAGTTCAAACGCAAAATCGCGCCTGGCCCACGCCTGTTTCAGATAGCTCACCAGGTCCGGACGAGCACCGACCCTGTGCAGGCCGTACTGCGCCGCATATTCGGCAGCTGTCATAATTCTCGTTACCTCGTTGATCACGGTTTACTCGCCTGCTGTCGCTGACGAACCTTATGAAGTCTAGTAGATACGCATCCCCATGAGCGGTTTGCATCCGGCGACAGGGCGATGTGTGATCTATGTATCAGTTGCTACTGGTCCAAATTTGCACTGTCCAGGTAGGTCTTAAGATCGTCCGTGCGAAGTGACTGACCGATATCGAGGATGGCCTGTTCGTCCCGCAGAACGATGGATTGCCCGTCCGGCGAGGTGCCAAGCCCTGCGGTCGGCAATGTGAACATCTCTATGTTCGATGGGCGGAGGTCCTTCAGCTGCAACCCAATGCCAGCGGCGGTGGCCGCATCCAGTCCATCGTCAAGCGCGAGGTATGGCGAAACCTTGTCAATAACCTCGAAGATCGTTGCCGGGTTGGTCAAAGTGTCCTTGGACAGCATCTCGTTCATAACAGCTTTGATGAACTTCTGCTGGTTGCGTACTCGCTGATAATCGCCGTCAACAAACGGCTTGCGTTCACGAACGAACCGCAACGCCCGATCTCCTTCGAGTTCGAGGTTGCCGACGGGAAACTCATACTTCTTGCTATCGGTCGACGTGAACTCGATGTCGTTTTTTACTGTGACACCGCCAAGTGCCGTCGTCAGCTCCTTGAATCCGTCGAAGTCCACCATGGCCACGTGGTCGATCTTGGTATCAAACATCCCTTCAACGGTTTGGACGACCAATGGCACACCGCCCAGCGACATGGCGGCATTGACCTTCTGCGTGCCATGGCCGGGAATATCCGTGTAGAGGTCTCGCATGATCGACATCACGTAGACGCCTTTCCGGTCCTCCGGGATGTGCATCATCATTATCGAGTCTGAACGCTGGTCGGTTCCGCCGGCCTGAAGCAGGTTGGTCGTCTCCGTGTCGTCCGCCCCATGATCGACACCTAGCAACAGGAAGTTCAAGGATCCATCATCGGGGTTCTTGACCGGACGAACCTGTTCCTCAGGAAAGGCTTGGCCAATTTCCCGGGTCTTCGTATTGAACGTCTGGGCGAGATTGGCAACGTATGTACTGGCGACAATCGCTGCCACAAGAACCAGCGCTATCGTGCCCAGTAGCACAACGAGGCTCTTTCGCTTCTTGGGCCGAGCTAGGCGACGAGGTATGTATTCGCCTGGGAATTTCTTTACTTTAGTCAATCAACGTCTCCATAAGACCAGAACGAGAAGTCTCGGACGACTCGAGGCAATGTTACGGTCGACAACTTTCGCACAAACTAAAGCAAGGCTAATCAGTCACCCTGTGAAGACGCTGAATCAGCCTTGCCATATAAAAATCCTAGCGCGTTGAAACGAAGTCCTTAAGCCACGGCAGGAGGTCCGGACCGAGGTCCGCGCGTTCGCAAGCCAAAGATATAACGGCTTGGATGTAACTTAGCTTGTCACCGGTGTCGTAGCGCCGCCCACGGAAAACAACGGCGTGGACGCCGCTGCCCGGGCCATCGGCCGCAGCCAACGTTTCAAGGGCATCGGTCAACTGGATTTCATCGCCGCGACCGGGCTTGGTTTCTTCGAGTACGTCGAAGACCCTCGGGTGCAGGACGTAACGGCCAATAACTGCCAAGTTCGAAGGTGCATCTTCGACGGCAGGTTTTTCCACCAGCCCGTTGACCTTGACGTAGTTTTCGCCGTCAACGGTAGAGACATCGGCGCAGCCATACGCACTGATCTGCTCCGGTTCAACTTCCATCAAGGCAATGACCGAGCCACCGGTCTTTTCCTGGACGTCGATCATGATCGAAAGCAATTCATCCCGCTCATCGATCAGGTCGTCACCGAGCAAAACGGCGAATGCCTCGTTGCCAACGTGCTGCTTCGCGCAAAGGACGGCGTGTCCGAGGCCCTTGGGATCGCGCTGGCGAATGTAGTGGATTTCGCCAAGATCTGTGGCTTCCTGGACCCGACGCAGTTTTTCGCTGTCTCCCTTGGCTTCGAGAGTGGCTTCCATGGACGGCACGCGGTCAAAGTGGTCTTCCAGCGCACGCTTGCTGCGGCCCGTGATCATCAAGACATCCGTAAGCCCGGCCTTCGATGCCTCGGCCACTACGTATTGGATGGCGGGCTGGTCGACAACCGGCAGCATTTCCTTGGGCATCGCCTTTGTCGCTGGCAGGAATCGGGTTCCCAGACCAGCGGCAGGGATAACGGCTTTAATTACGCGCCTACTTTGAGTCATGTTTTGACTTTACGTCATGGAATGCACAAATCCCGAACCCGATTACTGCTCCTGCGAGGCGTTTCTTAATCTTTTGAGTACGGTTCGCGGCAGGTAGTCAGCCACATCTCCACCGAGGGACTGGACTTCCTTTAGCAGGGAAGAAGAAAGGTGCGTATAGCGGTTATCCGCCGCGAGGAACACGGTTTCAACCCCTGTGAGATGGCGGTTCATCACAGCCATCGGGGTTTCGTACTGGTAGTCGACCGTGGAACGCAGACCCTTAACGATGGCGTCTGCGCCATGCAGTTTGCAGAAATCGGCCAACAGGCCGACGCCCATGGGTTCGACGCTGACGCCTCGTAGTCCCCCAATGGTTTCCCTGACCATTTCCAGTCGTTCGTCCGGCTCAAATCTATATTTTTTGGCGTAGTTCGTTGACACAGCCACAATGACTTCGTCAAAGAGGTTGCTGGCACGGGCAATGATCTCGACATGACCATTATGGATGGGGTCAAAGGACCCGGGGCAGACGGCTCGACGCATACTCTGCAATCTATCAAGTGAGCTTCAGGTCGACCTCTTCGTTCGCCTTGATGACTCATCGTGTCTTTTTCGTTTCGTTGGCCATCGAATCACCGACTCACGGGATAATGGACCATGTCTTCAATTGATGTTCCATGGCAGCGCATGGCTGCCGGTGCCAATTTACTGTCCGCCAATGGTGATCTCGGCGTCACCATCTTCGAGGAAATCACCACACTTGCCGTGAAGCACCGGGCGATCAACCTTGGGCAGGGCTTCCCGGACACCGACGGCCCGAAATTCTTCAAGGACGTGGCCGCCCAGGGAATCTCCGGCGACCTCAATCAGTATGCGCCTGGCGCGGGAATCCTTCCGTTGCGAAGGGGCATCGCGGATCACCAGAAGCGTTTCTATGGCCTGGACGTAAATCCGGAGAATGAAGTGGTTGTGACCACCGGTGCCACCGAGGCCATCGCCGCGGCCATCCTCGCGTTCATCGGAACCGGGGACGAAGTCATCACCTTCGAACCCTTCTATGACTCCTACGGGGCAAACATCGCGTTGGCCGGCGGCATCCACCGCACCGTGGCCTTGAATGCGCCGGATTTCCAGCCGGATGTCAACGAACTACGTGCAGCGTTCAATGAGCGTACGCGCATGGTCGTGCTCAACAACCCGCACAACCCGACGGGCAGCGTCTTCGGCAAGGATGTCCTGGCGGAAATCGTTTCGCTGGCGGCCAAGCACGATTGCATCATTGTCTCCGACGAGGTCTATGAACACCTCACATTCGGCGTCGCCCATACGCCCATTGCCACGCTGCCCGGCGCATGGGAGCGAACCCTGACCATATCCTCGGCAGGCAAGACCTTTTCGTTTACGGGCTGGAAGGTCGGATGGGCCACTGGGCCGGCCCATCTCGTGTCTGCCGCCCGCACGGTCAAGCAGTTCCTGAGTTACTCCTCGGGAACTGCTTTTCAGCCGGCCGTCGCGGAGGCTTTGCGGTCCGAAAACGCGTTCTTTGCCGAGTTTGCCAATGATCTCGGCAAACGCAGCGACGTACTGGCCAAGGGGCTTGAGGCGGCCGGAATGACGGTCTACCGGCCGCAAGGCACCTACTTCATCGTCGCCGACGTGGCCCCCCTTGGTTTCGACAATGCCCTGGATCTGGCCCGTCGGATGCCTGAAGCAATCGGAGTCGCCGGCATTCCGTTATCTGTCTTCTGCCATGCCAAGGGGGCCGAACGCACCAGAAGCCTGATGCGTTTTGCCTTCTGCAAGAGACCGGAGTTGCTAGCCGAGGCAGCCAACCGCTTGTCCCGTTTGTCTGCATCGGTGGGTGGCTGATCGTGGTCAAACGTGCCAGCCGGTGGCTAAGCAATCTTGGAGCCCACGCCACGCTCGAGGAAGACGCCTTTGTACCCGGTGCCTGGGTCTTGCAGCTGGGAGGCGCCGAGCAATCACATGTGAATGTGGATCATCCGGAAGAGATCTTCTACGAGTACCTGCGACGTCTTGCAAACCATGTCGACGAACACGGTGAAGCTGGAAAACCGCTGCACGTCCTGCACCTCGGAGCCGGGGCTTTGACCTTGGCACGATATATCCAGCGCAAGAGACCCGGAAGCGTTCAGGTCGCCGTGGACTTGGAGCGCGAACTGCTCGATTTTGTCTTCGACGCCCTGCCCATGGAAAATCCAAGGAATCTCCGGACGATCATTGGGGATGCCAGACGGGTGCTGACGCATGAATTGGCGGGAGAGAAATTCGACATCATCGTCTTGGATATCTTCAGTGGCGCCGGAGCGCCGGAGCACTTGACGGTCCCGGCATTCTACGCAGAAATGAACTCCCTTTTGTGTCCCGAGGGTCTGGTCCTTGTCAACGTCGGTGACGATCCTCCATTTACCTTCGCGGACAGCCAAATCAAGGCGATGTCCGAAATTTTTGCCACGGTCATGGCCAGCGCCCCCACCGAGATCTTCTCCAGAAAGTTTCCGGGAAACATGGTCGTGGCCGGGACCCAGTCGCGACTCGACCTGGCCATGGTGGATCGGTTGCGGGCCTCCGGGCCGCACCCTGGAAGCGTGCTATTCGGCTCCGACCTTGACGGGTTCGGCAAACCATAGACGGGTCTCGCCGTATTTCTTTTCGGCGAATCTTTCCAGCCCCACGGGCCACGTGGGCTCGGCCGAACGCGAGGATCGTTCCACCACAATGGTCGCGCCGTCCTCGAGGACCAGGGCGACCTTCTCCAAGGTTTTGGCCAATTCCTCTTCCGTGAGTGGATAGGGCGGGTCCATGAACACGACGTCCCAGGTTTTCCCGCCGTTTGCCCCTGGGACGGGGGCAAATGAATCCAGGACGGAGTCCACCGAGCCACGGCGGACGCTGACCACGTCGTTGCGCAGCGCCTTGTTGACGAGGCCTGCATTGGCTTGGCATACCGCCACGGCCTTGGGTGCCAGTTCCACCAACAGCACCGACCGCGCGCCGCGACTGGCAGCTTCGAGGCCCAAGGATCCGGCGCCGGCATACAGGTCCAGGACCCGGGCGCTGCCGAGTACGTCATAGCTTTCGAGCCTCGAAAACAGGGCTTCCTTGACTCTGTCGGTGGTGGGTCGGGTGGAGTCCCCGGGAACACTCTTCAGCGGAAGTCCTCCGGCGACGCCGGCAACGATTCGACTCATTGGGATCTATCCCCTTTCCAGGAATGCTTGCATGTCTTCGTCTACCCATTCCTCAACCGCGGCTTGGAGGCCGGGATACGTCCGCAGTCCGTCGTCACCGTCAACAATTGACTCGGCCGCTTCCCTGGCCCGGGCAATGAGTTTGGCATCTTTCATCACGCGTAAGACCTTGAGCGTGGACCTGGAACCAGATTGGCTTGCCCCCAGGATGTCGCCTTCCCGGCGTTCATTGAGATCCGATTCTGCCAGCAAGAATCCGTCGGTGGTGGATTCCACGGCTTTCAGCCGCATCACCGACGGGTGCTCCGCGTCGAGCCAGGTGGTCATGAGGCATGTGCCGGGTAGCCCGCCACGACCGATACGGCCACGCAACTGGTGTAACTGGGATATCCCAAAGTTCTCGGCATCAATAATGACCATCAGCGTGGCGTTGTGCACGTCGACACCGACTTCGATCACTGTGGTGGAAACAAGGATGGAGGCTCTTCCCGAGTCAAAGGCCATCATGGCATCCGCTTTTTCCTCGCTGGGCATGCCTCCATGCAAGGCCCTGATCTCCGTGTTGGCGAAGATATCCATGGATCCAAGCAATTCCAGCATCTTTTCAACCGTCATCGTGGCCGGTTTCGCTGCGCCGTCGCTGGCCGTCGTATCGGGCGTTGGCTCGATGGGCATCGGAAGGAAGTCGTCTTCTACCGCTTTTTCGCTAATGCGGGGGCACACCACGTATACCTGGTGTCCCTTGGCAGTTTCCTCGGCCATGCGGGCAAAGAGTCGCTGCTGCATCGCCGGCAACTGAAGCGGCACAATGTGCGTGGCAATGGGGGCACGCCCTGGAGGCAATGTCCTCATGAGGCTTACTTCCAGGTCTCCAAAGACGGTCATTGCCACGGTGCGTGGGATCGGTGTTGCGGTCATGACAAGCATGTGCGGTGGCATGTCGGCCTTTGACCGCAGGGCATCTCGCTGTTCAACACCGAATCGGTGTTGCTCGTCCACGACCACCAGACCGAGGTCCACGAAACGGACCATGTCCGACAACAGGGAATGTGTTCCCACCAGAATGCCGGTTTCCCCCGAGGCGGCGCCAAGGAGCACTCGTTTGCGCTCGGCGGCCCCTGCTGAACCAGTCAGCAGATCCACGCGGGTGGCGCGCGGGTCTGAGCCAAGCTCTCCCCCGGTCCCGAGCGAGCCGAGGTGTTTCTTGATGGACTGGTAATGCTGTTGGGCGAGGACCTCGGTGGGGGCCAGGAGGGCCGTCTGCCCCCCGGAGTCAATGACCTGAAGCATGGCGCGCAAGGCCACCAGGGTCTTGCCCGAACCAACCTCGCCTTGCAGCAGCCGGTTCATGGGATGTCCGCGGACCAGGTCATCGGCGATTTCCCTGCCGGCGATCAACTGGCCGTCAGTGAGAGTGAACGGAAGGGTCTTATCGAAAGCCGCCAAAAGTCCATCGGCAGTGCCTGACCGGGAAGTGGCCGGCTGTTTCATGCGGTGGGCACGTCGCTGGGCCAGGGCGAGTTGAAGCAGGAAGGCCTCTTCAAAGGCAAAGCGTTTTCTTGCCGCATAGCCTTGGGCAACGGTTTGTGGCCGATGGATATGTTCATAGGACACCACCCGGCCGGGGATGCGATGGGATTTCAAGACTGGATCGGGAATGAACTCCGGGAATCCCGCGGTCCCGATTCCTGCCAGGACAAGTTCCATGACTTCGCGGATCTTCTTGTTGGGAAATTTTGCGGTGGCCGGGTAGATGGGAATGGGCCGCGGGTCCGCTTCCTCGGCCGCATCGAGCAACGAATACTCCGGGTGGGTGAGCTCCAGGTGGTTGCGGTAGAGGGTGACCTTGCCGCTGAACATTGCCGTAGAGCCCACCTGCAGGTCCCGCTTGGCTTCATAGCCGTTGAAGAAGGTCATGCGAAGCGTCGACTGCTCCGGACCGAGCGCGTCGCTGACAAGCACCTCCAGCAGAAAACCGGAGCGCGAATGCATGCGCCGCTGATTCACCGATTTAACCTCGGCAACGATCGTTACGTCCTCCCCCACAGGTAACTCCGAAATCTTGGAGAGCTCCCCGATTTCCATGTACCGGCGCGGAAAGTGTGAGAGCATTTGGCCCACAGTCGAATATCCAAACGCCGTTTCCACCTTGCGTGCCGAAGCCGCGCCAAGGACGATGTCGAGTGGCGTTTCGTTGGTAAATTCTGCGCTAGCCGTCATGGGTGCATAGATCGGTCACTGAGATGTTGACCGGGGACCCGATGCCTCGAATGACGCTCATGGCACTCTCGGCATCGGGGACATGTACGTGTACTCGCCAGCGGTATCCGTCCTCGGTCGGGTTGACCGGGCTCATGATGACGGAGTCGCCGATGGTGTCCAGCTGTCCCCGCAAGGTTGCAGCTCCCAAGGCATCGAGGCTGATGGTGCACATAACCTCGACACCCGAGTCATGCACGACGTCGTGGTGGATATGCGGATCCTGGATGCCATACCCATGAAGTTGGGAGTATTCGTCAGGGTCAATGACCTGTCCCAGAAGGGCACCACGGAGTTCGTCCAGGATGATCAACATGCCCACGGCGCCGGCATCGACGATCTTGGCTTCGTGTAATTGCCCTAGTTCGTTCTCCGTGGCGACCACGGCTTTCTCCGCGTCAATGCACAAGGCATCCAGAAGCTCAACGAGTGCGGCCTTGCTCTCCGGCTCAAGTTCGCTGGCGCGGTGCGTTGCGCGGGCGGTGTTGGCAACGACCTCCATCACGGAGAGCATTGTCCCGGAGACCGGGTCGCTGAGGGCCGACCATGCCCTGACCTTGCCACGTTCCAAGGCGGTGGCTAGCACTGGGGCCGTTATCCGCTCCACTCCGCACAGTGGTTCGGCCAGGCCCGCCATGAACACGGCAAGCAAGGTGCCGGAGTTGCCACGTGCCGATTCCATTGCAGCGCGCGACGCCATCGTCAGAAGCTCGCCGATGTTTTCCGTTTCAAGCTTGGAAATCGCGTCGTGCGCGCTGCGTGCGGTGAGGTAGAGGTTGCTGCCGGTGTCCCCGTCAGCAACGGGGAAGATATTGATCGCGTTGAGGCGGTCGCTATGGTTTCCCAGGCTCTTGACCATACGCTCCAGCCACGTGGACATGGCCTTGGAATTGGCGTGGATTTTTTGGTTCATGGTGTGAGTGATCACTCGATCCTTAGAGACCGTTATCCTCTATAAATTGTCCCACGTTGTCTTGCTTCAGGGCCTCGGCGAATTCGGAAACCACGGCCATGTCGGGAATGACAATCGACTGACCGTCCGCCGAGCGGCCGGTGCCGTTGTTGGGAAGCGTGAAGAAGGTCATGTCGCTGGAACGGACGTTGGCCATGGAGCTGCCCAGCGTTGCGACTTTCATCGCATCGAGGGTTTCGTCCACTGCGACGTAGGGAGCGAACTCCTGGACGGTGGCCGATATCTTTCCCGGATCCGTCAGGGTTTCCTTGGACATCATGGTGCTCATGATGGCCTTGACGAAAAGCTGTTGGTTTCGGACCCGCTGGTAGTCACCGTCAGTGAACGCGTAGCGCTCGCGAACGAAGGCCAAGGCTTCTTCGCCGTCCAGTGTCTGGAGCCCCTTGGGGAATGCGTAACCGTTGGCGAGGTTCTGCTTGAAGGCGATGGGGTTGTTGATCTCCACCCCTCCGAGTGCGTTGGTCAGGCCCTTGAAGCCTTCAAAGTCAATGGACGCAACGTGGTCGATTCGTGTGTCCAGCAAACCCTCAAGCGTCTGGACGGTCAGCGGAACTCCACCCAACGCAAATGCAGCGTTGATTTTCGCCTTGCCGTGGCCAGGAATATCCAGCCAGGTATCCCTCATGATGGAGGTGACGTAGACGCCTTCGCGATTCGCCGGAATGTGCACCAACATCATGGTGTCAGAACGGCCGCCGTCCGGCAGCTCGGCAAATTCTTCGCCGCCTTGGTTCGTGGCGCGTGTGTCACTGCCAAGAAGCAGGATGTTCGTAGCGTCCTTGGCGGTTTCGGCCTTCTCCGGCCGCAACGTCTCTTCAGGGAACGCATCCGTCAACTTCGTGGTCCCGCTGTCGAAGCTGCGCGCCAGCGACAACAGGTACCCTCCGGCCACGAGCAACGCGATCAACACCAGCGATACTGCACCCAGCAATATCATCAATCCGGTGCGTTTCTTCTTTTTCGGCTCTTCGTAGCCGGTGTCCTGGAAGGACCCGTTCAAATGTGTCATTTATGCCTCTCAAGCAAATACTCCTTTACATCCTAGTCATGTCGCGCGACCGGTAGGCTGTTTAAGTGCCCAGATTGATTTTTACCAGCTCAGATTCCCCGAACTCACAGTCCCTTATCAGGAACGCATCCCCTCGAAGGGTGCACGGCGTGAAATTCGTCACGGCAATCGCCGCGTCCCTGGCCGGCTTGTTCGTGCTCTCGGGCTGCTCCCCCATCGCAAATGTCCAGCCTGCGGATGACGCGGGCAATCCCTTGTGTGCCGAAATGATGGTCTTGCTACCTCCGGAAATTTCGGATCAGCAGAAGCGCCAGACCAATAGCCAGGCCACGGCCGTCTGGGGAGACCCGGCGCAATTGGTGCTTCGTTGCGGGGTCACGGTCCCTCCTCCGTCCACTGATCCATGCGTCAGCGTGAACGGGGTTGATTGGCTGGCGAAGGAGGGCGAGCAGGCCTGGACACTCACCACCTATGGCCGGACGCCGGCCACGGAATTGGTCTTTGACCCAAATGTGATTCCGTCCAGCACCATCCTGGCCACCCTGTCTTCCGCTGCTTCGAAGATTCCCGCACAGCGCACTTGCACCACGGTCAGCAAGACCGTGGACGTGCCCTAAACAAGTGGTGGAGATGAAGGTGGGGGTCCTTCAGCGAAGCGAAGCTTGCTGAAGGACCCCCACCTGGATGCGCGAGCCGGTTTTTAGCGCAGACCGGTCTTGCGGCTGAGTCCCAAATGGATCAGTTCGTCAATGAGGTCGGCATACTCAAGTCCGGTCTTGGACCACATGTGCGGGTACATGCTTGAGGGCGTAAACCCGGGCATGGTGTTGATCTCGTTGATGATCCACTTGCCCTCGGGCGTGTAGAAGAAGTCAACGCGTGACAGCCCTTCGGCGTTCACCGCGTCAAAGGCCTCGGCTGCCAGCCGGCGCACTTCGTCCGTGGCAGCGGTCTCCAGTTCGGCCGGGCAGCTGAGCTGGGCTGCCGCCCCGTCGACATACTTGGCGTCAAAGTCGTAGAACGTGTGTCCGGCGTCTTCGACCACGATTTCTCCGGGCATTGAAGCCCTGGGTGGCAGCGAACCGCGGCCTTCCAGGACGCCGCATTCGATTTCGCGCCCAACGATGCCTTGTTCCACGATCACCTTGGGGTCGTGGATGCGGGCGGCCTCGATGGCCGCCGGAAGTGCGTCCGGGGTGTCCACGCGGGAGATGCCCACCGAGGAGCCGGCACGGGCTGGCTTGACGAAGAGCGGGTATTGAAGACCTTCAACGGATTTCAGGCATGCCGCCTGGTCTCGTTCCCAGTGCTTGTCCGGAATGACAACGTAGGGCCCAACTTCGAATCCGGCGGCTTCGAAGACCACCTTCATGAAGTGTTTGTCCATGCCGATGGCGCTTGCGGCAATGCCCGAACCCACGTACGGCACATCCACCATTTCCAGCATTCCCTGCAATGAGCCGTCCTCGCCAAACGGACCGTGCAGCAATGGGAACACCAGATCGATGTCGCCCAGGCTGCGCACGGCGTGGCTGTCATTGGAGGCAAGAAGTTCGTGGCTGCCCGGCTCCCCGGTCAGGCGCAGGATCTCGGACCCGGCGGTCACTTCGGGCTTCTGGCTGTTTGACAGCGACCAGGAGGTGACGTCCTGGTCCACCAGGGTCCATGCTCCGTCGCGGGTGATTCCCACGGGAACAACCTCGTACTTTTCGCGGTCAATTGCCTCGAGCACGCCTGCAGCAGTGACGCAGCTAACGGGGTGCTCGGAGGAGCGGCCGCCGAAGAGCAGCATGACCCGGGGCTTGTGTGCATTCACTTGACTCATTTGAGCTCACCTTCAGACTTTAATTGACGCCCCAACAGACGTGCTCCCATGTTCTCCACGCTCAGCGTGCCTTCCAGAACCATGACTACTGCCTCGGTAATGGGTACTTCTACATTGTGGCGAGTGGCCAGGTCCAAGACTGCCCTGCCCGACTTGATGCCCTCGGCCGTCTGGGACATGCGGTCATTGACCTCATCCAGGTACAGGCCCTGGCCCAGCAGGCGACCGGCGGTGTTGTTGCGGGAAAGCGAGGAAGAGCACGTGGCCACAAGGTCTCCCAGGCCGGCAAGGCCTGAAAGCGTTTCGTAGCTTCCACCCAGTGCCAGCGCAAGACGAGTGGTCTCGGCAAGGCCACGGGTGATGATCGAGGACTTCGTGTTGTCCCCCATGCCCAGGCCGTCGCAGATTCCCACGGCCAGGGCAATGACGTTCTTGGCAATGCCGCCGATTTCCACGCCAATGACGTCCGTGTTGGTGTAGGGACGGAAGTAGTCGGTGGAGCACAGCGAAGCGATCCAGGTGGCGGTGTCGATATCCGTGCAAGCCACCACCGACGCGGTGGGCTGCTTGCGGGCTATTTCCATGGCCAGGTTGGGTCCGGACAGCACGGCAATGCGTTCGTCCGATATTTCGACTTCGGCCGAGATCACTTCGCTCATGCGGGCATCGGTGTCCCGCTCCAGGCCCTTCATCAGGGACATCAGGACTGCGTGTGGTTCCAGGTGTTCCTTGAAGGAATGCAGTTGTTCGCGCAGGCTTTGGGCCGGCACGGCCAGGACAACCAACTCGGCTCCCGCAAGGACCTCGGCGGTTTTCGATGAAGAGGTGATATTGGAGGGCAACACCGTTTCGCGCAGGTAGCGCGAGTTGGTGTGGCGGGTGTTGATTTCAACTGCCACCTCGTCGCGGCGTGCCCAGACCATGACCTCTGTCCCGGTCTCGGCGCCCGAGTCGGCCAGGACCTTGGCAAATGTTGTGCCCCAGCTGCCGGCACCCATCACTGCAATTTTCCTCGGAGCGGGCCTCATGAATCGTTTTCCTTCGTTTGCTTCGATGGCGAACCGTTCTCGAAATTTCGTCCCTGGGCTGCCTGGCCGTGGTGCGCCGGATCCCACAGGACATTGGGCGCATCCTGCCCGCGCAGTCGCGCCACGTCCTTGGCCAACGCGCGCATGATGCGTTCGGTGGCCTCCGCGAGAACGGTCCTTGTCAAGGGGACATCACGAAGGTCATCGAGGTCCACCGGGTCTCCGGCTATGACCGTCACGTGGCGGCGCGGGAAGAGCTTGATTCCCTTGGCATAGCGTGGAAACAAGTCCTGCGCTCCCCAATGTGCCATGGGAATGACCGGGGCGCCGGTTTGCAGCGCGAGGCGGGCGGCACCGGTGTGGCCGCGCATCGGCCACAGGTCAGGGTCCCTGGTCAAGGTGCCCTCGGGGTAAATAATGATGACACCGTTGGCGTCCAGTACCTCGCGGGCCGTTTTGAGTGACTGCGATGCCCCGGTGGAGGTGCGCGCAACGGGAACCTGTCCTGTCCGGCGCAGCATGGTGCCCAGCACCGGGACCTTGAACAAGGATTCCTTGGCCAGGTAGCGCGGGTAGCGCTTGCTGCTGTAGATAGCGTGGCCGACAACCAAGGGATCAATTTCCGTCACGTGGTTGGGACACAGGATGAACCCGCCGCTGGGCAGCTTGTCGAAGTCCTGCCACGTTCTTCCGATCATGAGGTTCATGATCGGTCGAACGATTCCGGCCGCTATTGCAAACGCGGTTTTTGTACCGCGGGATTCTTTCATGCAGGTCAGCCTATGCGGATCAGGCGATTTCGTTCATCTCGACGCGCGCACCCAAGTCAGTGAGCTTGTCCATGAACTTCTCGTAGCCACGGTTGATCAGTTCGATCCCGGTGACGCGGCTGGTGCCCTCGGCGGCGAGTGCCGCGATCAGGTGGGAGAATCCTCCGCGCAGGTCCGGGATGTCGATGTCCGCACCGACCAGCGGGGTGGGTCCGGTGATGACGGCTGAATGCTGGAAGTTGCGCTGGCCAAAGCGGCACGGGATGGCTCCCAGGCATTCGCTGTGGAGCTGAACCTTGGCTCCCATTTCCACCAGGGCGTTGGTGAAACCGAAACGGTTTTCATACACGGTTTCGTGGATGATGGAAACGCCGGAGGCCTGGGTCAAGGCAACGACCAGGGGCTGCTGCCAGTCGGTCATGAATCCGGGGTGGACGTCTGTTTCAAGGATCAATGGCTTGAGCTCCCCGCCCGGGTGGAAGAAGCGGATTCCCCCGTCGGTGACCTCAAACTCGCCGCCGATTTGGCGGTAGGTGTGAAGGAAAGCGGTCAGGTCGCGCTGGGCTGCTCCCTCGACGTAGATGTCTCCATTGGTGACCAGGGCGGCGGAGGCCCAGGATGCGGATTCGTTGCGGTCCGGCAACGCCTTGTGGTTGTAGCCGTTCAGGCGGTCGACACCGATGATGCGAATGACCCGGTCACGGCCAACCGTGATGATGGCACCCATTTTTTGAAGCAGGGAAATAAGATCGAGGATTTCGGGCTCGATGGCAGCGTTCTCGACCTCGGTGGTCCCCTTGGCGCGCACGGCGGTCAGCAGCACCTGCTCGGTGGCGCCAACACTCGGGTAGGGCAGGGAAATCTTGGCGCCGGTCAGGCCGTGGGGTGCGCGAATGCTGGTCCCGAGGGGTCCGGCCTTGTCGATTACGGCACCGAAGTGGCGCAGCACGTCCAAGTGGAAATCAATCGGGCGGTCACCGATCTTGCAACCGCCAAGGTTGGGAATCAGGGCCTCGCCCAGGCTGTGAAGCAGGGGGCCGCAAAAGAGGATGGGGATGCGTGAGTCGCCGGCGTGCGTATCGATCTCATTGCTGGTGGCCGTCTTGGTGCCACTGGGGTCCATGGTCAGGTCGCCGGTGGCTTCATCCTTGGTGACGGTGACGCCGTGGATCTTCAGCAGGCTGGTGACAACTGCGACGTCCTTGATCTCCGGGACGTTGCGCAAGACAGAGGGCGAATCACCCAGAAGGGCCGCAACCATGGCCTTGGGAACCAGGTTCTTGGCACCCCTGACGGTCACTTTTCCCTTGAGTGGCACGCCACCATGAATCGTTAGGACTTTCGCCATGAACTTGAGTACCTCACCAGAAATTGTTTGGCCTTCGAATCCGAAGGGAAGACTAAGCAAGCATACAGCCCCCGGCATTGCCGAGGGCTGTATCGAAAATGTAACGCTGGTCGCGCCGCCAGCCACCTCGGTCGTTGAATCCCCCGGAATTCCGGGGTGAGTAGCAGTAACCGAGGGGCTGGGCAGCGGTGTTAAGCGGTCAGCTAAGGCTAGGAATAGCGGGCCGGAAGCGTGGTGGGCTTGAAGGCCGGACGCTGCGATTCATAAGCCGTGATGTCTGCCTCGTGCTGGAGGGTCAATCCGATGTCATCAAGACCTTCCATGAGGCGCCAGCGCGTGTAGTCATCAATCTCGAACGGCGCAATGATGGATCCGCACGTGACAGTCCGGGCTTCGAGGTCCACTGTCACTTCCGTGCCGGGGTGGTTCTCGATTTCCTTCCAGATCAACTCGATGTCGCTCTGTGCCACCTCGGCGGCAACCAGACCCTGCTTGCCCGAGTTGCCACGGAAGATGTCGGCAAAACGCGAGGAAAGGACTGCCTTGAAACCGTAATCCTTCAGGGCCCAGACGGCATGTTCGCGCGAGGAACCGGTACCGAAGTCGGGTCCCGCCACCAGGACCGAGCCCTTGGAGAACGGTTCCTGGTTAAGGATGAAATCCTTGTTCTTGCGCCATCCCGCAAAGAGGGCATCCTCGAACCCGGTGCGGGTGATGCGCTTGAGGTAGACGGCCGGGATGATCTGGTCGGTGTCCACGTTGCTTTGGCGCAGCGGAACGCCGATTCCGGTATGGGTGTTTATTTTCTCCATGATGAATCCTTAGGCTACTTTTGCGGCGGAGGAAGAGGTCGCGAGATCCGAGGGCGAGGAAAGGGTCCCGCGGATCGCGGTTGCTGCGGCAACCAATGGCGAGACCAGGTGGGTGCGGCCACCCTTGCCCTGGCGTCCCTCGAAGTTGCGGTTCGAGGTGGAGGCACAGCGCTCGCCCTCTGCAAGTTGGTCCGGGTTCATGCCCAGGCACATGGAGCAGCCGGCGAATCGCCATTCGGCACCAAAGTCCTTGAAGATCTTGTCAAGACCTTCGGCTTCGGCTTCCAAGCGGACCCGGGCAGAACCCGGCACCACGATCATGCGGATATCTGCATCCTTTTCCTGCCCCTGGATGATGCTGGCGGCGGCGCGCAGGTCTTCCATGCGGCTATTGGTGCACGAACCCAGGAACACCGTGTTCACACGAATGTCCTTCATGGGCGTTCCGGCTTCCAGGCCCATGTATTCGAGCGCCCGTTCGCAGGCTGCACGCGCATTTTCGTCGTCAAAGTCCTCGGGGGCGGGAACCTTGCCGGAAAGCGAAATCCCTTGTCCGGGGTTGGTGCCCCAGGTGACGAAGGGCTCCAAGTCGTTCGCATCGAGGAACACCTCCGAGTCAAAGGTCGCGCCTTCGTCCGTGGCGAGCGTGTCCCATTCGGCAACAGCCGCATCCCAGTCGGCACCCTGTGGCGCGTGCGGGCGCCCATTGATGTATTCGTAGGTGATTGCATCCGGTGCGATCATGCCGGCACGGGCACCGGCCTCGATCGACATGTTGCAGATGGTCATGCGGGCATCCATGGACAGCGAACGGATTGCCGAGCCACGGTATTCCAGCACGTAGCCCTGTCCGCCGCCGGTGCCGATCTTGGCAATGACCGCAAGGATGATGTCCTTTGCCGTCACACCCGGCTTCAGGGTGCCCTCGACGTTGATGGCCATGGTCTTGAATGGCTTCAAGGAAAGGGACTGCGTCGCCATGACGTGCTCGACCTCGGAGGTGCCGATGCCGAAGGCCAGAGCCCCGAACGCACCATGGGTCGAGGTGTGGGAATCACCACAAACCACGGTCATGCCCGGCTGGGTCAGGCCAAGCTGCGGGCCAACCACGTGAACGATGCCCTGCTCCTTGTCGCCCAGCGAGTGCAGGCGAACTCCGAACTCGGCGCAGTTCTTGCGCAGGGTCTCGATCTGCGTGCGGCTGGTCAGATCCGCAATCGGCTTGTCGATTTCCAGCGTCGGGGTGTTGTGGTCCTCGGTGGCAATCGTCAGGTCGGGGCGGCGCAGGGGACGCCCCGCCAAACGAAGACCCTCGAAGGCCTGCGGGGATGTCACCTCATGGATCAGGTGCAGGTCAATGTAGATCAGGTCCGGCTGGCGCGCACCGCCTGCTCCCTCGCCCTTGCGAACGACGTGTGCGTTCCATACTTTTTCGGCCAGCGTCTGTGCTGCCTGGTGTGCGGCCATAACCGACTCCCTCACTTGATAAAAGTCCTATGTCTTAACTGTTCCACCCACGCGCCCGTAATATCCAGTAAGCGGATTTGCATCTCAAATAGTGAGATAGCAATATCAAACTATGGACACATCAAGTGGCGTTGGCGTCATCGACAAAGCGGCCCTCATCCTCAATGCCCTTGAGGCCGGGCCAACCTCCCTTGCCCAATTGGTCTCCCTGACTAAGATCTCACGGCCAACAGTGCACCGTCTGGCCCAGGCACTCGTGCACCATCGTCTTGTCGGCAAGGACATCCATGGACGCTTCGTCCTGGGCGGCCGCCTCGTGGAACTCGCCTCAGCGGCGGGCGAAGACCGACTCATAGCCGCAGCTGGTCCGCTGCTGATCCAATTGCGGGATTCCACCGGGGAAAGCACCCAGGTGTTTCGTCGGCAGGGCGACTACCGCGTGTGCGTGGCCTCCGCCGAAAGGCCGGTGGGCCTCCGCGACACGATTCCTGTCGGAACCCAACTGTCGATGAAGGCAGGTTCGGCCGCGCAGGTCCTTTTGGCATGGGAAGACCACGAACGGCTGTTGGATGGATTGCATGGCGCACGCTTCACTCCCACCATCCTGGCAGGAGTCAGGCGACGGGGCTGGGCCCAAAGCCTGGGCGAACGCGAACCCGGGGTTGCCTCGGTATCTGCTCCCGTGCGTGGACCTTCCGGACGTGTCATCGCGGCAGTGTCAATGTCGGGGCCCATTGAACGTCTCTCACGACAGCCCGGCAAGGCCCACCAGGAAGTCGTCGTGCAAACCGCCAATGCCCTGACCGAGGCACTGCGCAAAACCGGGGACTAAGGGAAGATCGTTTTCACCGAACGCTCCGGCAACCCGGTTTGGGGAGTTAACCGTGAACATCGGATTAGCAGCGCCTTAGCCTTCGAAGTGGTCAAATCCCTTGGCGGAATCCGCTTTCCTGCCGTCCAGGAGAACTTCCCCGCCCGGCTCGCCGCCAATGGACTTCCTGACCATGCCCACGGCCCGGAAACCTTCGGGCAAATCCTCAACCTTCGGGAACGTGGCCAATAGCCCGTGGTCTTCCCCTCCTCCGAGGACCCAGTCCATCGCATCCCTGCCCAGCCTTGCGGCAGCCCGGGACAGCCGTAGCGCGTCGGCCTGCAGAGAACGGGTATCGAAATCAATGGCAACTCCACTGGCAATGGCCATGCGACGACCATCCTTGAGCAACCCGTCGGAAAGGTCCATCATGGCCGAAGCTCCGGCGCGGGCAGCACCGGGCCCAGCCGCCAGTGGCGGGGTAGGCCGCCGTTGGCCAAGGACAAGAACCTTTTCATCTTCAGTCCATTCCACGTGCGAAACCGATGAGTCCATGAGTGCCAGGCCGGCCGCAGCTACGCCCAGGACGCCGCCAACCGCCACCACATCCCCGGGCCTCGCACCGCTGCGAAGGACCGCACGGTCTGTGGCAAGGGCGCCGGTGACTGCCGCCGTAATGGACAGTTCGCTTCCCCTGCCCAGGTCTCCCCCGCCGATGGCGCACTCGCAGGCTCCCAGTTCACGCACGGCAGAGCTGAATCCATCGGCCAAATCCTCCACCCAGGATATGGGGGTGGAGTGTGGCAGCGTCAGCGAAATCACTGCCGACGTCGCAATGGCACCCATTGCATTCACATCGGAGAGGTTTTGGGCGGCGGACTTCCATCCGACGTCGAACCCGCTGCTCCGAAATCCACTGGGCCAGCTCAACCTGAAGTCCTGGTTTTCCACGAGCGTGTCAACAGTGATGACAAACTTTCCACCGGGGGCCGCAATCAAGGCCGCATCGTCACCTGGGCCGAGCAACGCCGGAGCCCCCTGCAACCGCGGCAGGATCCTTTTCAGAAGCCCGCTTTCTCCAAGGCTTCCTACGGTCATGAGATCAGCTGCGGGCACGTTGCAAGGCTCCAATGAAATGATTGTGTCTGGTGATTTCCGCGCCCACCGGCTCAATGACCGAGCGCTCCGCGACGGCACCGACCGAAGCATGCAGCGCTCGTCGGGCCTTGCGGGCGCGTCCCGCAGCGCCGATGCGGGCGATCAGCCCTGTGGCCAGCCCCAAGACAATGCCCAATAATATGCCAATGACGAGCATCAATGTGGGGACAGGGAGGCCTTCGACCTTTGGAACCTCGGGCAAGGTGAATTGTAGGTACTGCGCACCGAACAGGGCGCCAAGCCAGAGCGCGCCCGCAAGGGCCGTGACCAATGATATCCACTGGATGACGGAGACAATCGGCCACCACCAGGACCCCTTGGTGGCACCGATACCGGTGTTGGCAATGGCCTGGTCCAACTCGTCGGGAAGCTTTGCCTCACCGGCGCGCGCCGCCCGGCGGATCGATCCCTGCCAGGCTTCTGGCGCTCCGGCGCTTGCCTGGTCCGCGTATCGCCGAACCGCGGAATCGGCTTGGGCCCGCTGCGCGGCACCTGGGGCAGGAAGGGACGTGCGATTGAGCTTGGGGTTTACATCAGCGCTCTTGAGGTTGAGCCGGCGCAAAGGGTCGGGTCGGACCTTGGCCAGCCATCGGGTCAGTGGCCAGCCGGTCTTCTTGTGGGCGTCCATCCGATAGGAGGTGCGTACGGCATCCACCACCGTATTCACACCAGCGGCCGCGGCCAGCTCCACGGTCAATGCCTTCTTGGCAGGCTCCCCGGGCAGCTTGAGTTCCTCTTCCCGAGATCCCTCCGCCATCCGGCCCGCGATGGTGGCGACGTCGGCGGTAAGTCGATTTGTCGCGGCACCACGTTCGGTGACCACCCGGGCAATCTCCTGTCGCAGGGCATCCAGGCCCTCGCCGGTAAGCGCCGAGACGCCAAGTATGCGTGGACTTGCCAGGCCGTCTGCCAGAAGGATGGAGCGCAACGAATCCATCACGGGCTCCCGCTGGTTTTCCTTCAGCTTGTCAATTTGGTTCAGGACCACCAAGGTGACCGAGCCATGGGTAGCCAGAGGCCTGATGAAATCATGGTGGACAGCCGCGTCCGCATACTTTTGGGGATCGAGCACCCAAATCAAGACGTCGACCTGGCCTGCGAGCTTGGTGGCGATCTCGCGATTGGCCGCAACGGTGGAGTCAAAGTCCGGTAGGTCCAAAAGGATCAGGCCGCTGGCTTCCTTCTCCGATCCAAAGAGGCCCTTCTTTTCCAGTCGCAAGGGCGTGTCAATGAGGTGGCGTTCCTGCACGCCCAGCCAATCAAGCAACGGTTCGGATCCTGGGCCTCCCCAGACTCCTGCCATTGGCTGACTGGTGGTCGGCCGGGTTGCGGCGGTCCGTGCGAGGTCCTGTCGCACGATCGCATTGAACAAGGACGACTTTCCACTGCCCGTCGCTCCGAAAAATCCGACCACCGTATGCTCCGCGGAGAGTGTTCTGCGGGTTGAAGCCCGCTCCAGCACTTGCCACGAAGCATCGCTCACCGCAGGCTCAAGGCGGTCGGTACCCAGTTCGGTGGCTAGCTTGAGCGCTTCAAGCCGACGTTCGAGCGGGCTCACGGTGGTGGTTTGACGTCGGCGGCTCATGCACCTTGCTCCCGGGCCAGTCGGCGGATGGCTGCCGAATTCTGTTTCATGACTTTGGCGTCCTGTGCGGTAGGGATGTTTTCCAGGCGGGAGATGAATCGCTGCTTTTCAGTCTCCAGCAGGGCCGTGCACCGGTCGGCAAGGGAATCCTTTGCCTGCTTGGTGAGCCTGCGCACAGCGTCTTCGCCAAAGATCGCCTCGAGCAGCTTCTGCCCGACCACGGCCGATCCGCCGGCGATTCCGACTTCCAGTCCCGTCAATCCGGCGGTGGAGGCGAATACGACCACCATCAGTGCCACGGCGACTCCGTTGACGCCGAAGGACACCATGCGTGCGGTCATGCGTTTGTTGGCACCCTCGGTGCGGATGATTTCCATCAGGTCCCCTTGCCAGGCGCGCACCTGCTCTGCCACCTGGTCGGAGAATCCGGGAGACAGTGAACCGAGATTGGCGGTGCCCACCAGGGCCTTGCCTGCCGGGTCGGCCCGCCAGCGCTCTTCAGTGGTTTCACTGGCCTTGGCGGCCTGGTCGACCACCACGGCATGCAGACCGC
Source organism: Paeniglutamicibacter sp. ZC-3 (assembly GCF_025847175.2). NCBI lineage: Bacteria > Bacillati > Actinomycetota > Actinomycetes > Micrococcales > Micrococcaceae > Paeniglutamicibacter > Paeniglutamicibacter sp. ZC-3. The sequence goes on from NZ_JAOYTG010000006.1 coordinate 188,597, forward strand.
TTTCTATGGCCTCTTCCACATGGTCCACGGGTTTGGGCTTGCCGGTAAAAAAGGCACCGATCCGATCTCTAAGCCGGCCAATGCCGGATTCAAGGGAACGGAAAAATTCTCCGGTGCCTACGAAGTCCTGCCACCGTGCCAAAACCTCGCCACGCAACAGCGTTCCGTCTTGCACGCTGGACAGAATTCCCTCGTGTGCCTGTTCAAAAGCCTCATCGGCGTATTGGGCCAGGCGGCTGCCGCTGGTCTCCTGCTCTCCCATGGCCACGGCAATGACATCGCTGCGATCCGCGAGCTGGCTAAGCACCCCGGCCAGCGTTTGGCGGGCAATCGATGCCCGTGATTCGGCATTGGCAGCCAGCTCACCCAACCAGTCCTTGAGCGGATCAACCGCTTTGGCAGGCAGCATGTCCATCTCGTCGAGGTCAAATTCCGGAACCACGAAAAGCTCGGCGCCGCCCAGCCCTTCGCGCAGGAGCATACCGCGCAGGTCGGTGGCGATCTCATCCTCGAGACCTGCCGGTACGCGGTCCAGGACGACTGCCAAGGTGATATTGCGCCCGGCGGCCTCGGAGAGAAGTTTCCAGGGTACGGCGTCCGCGTAACGGTTGGCGGTCGTGACAAAGATCCAGAGGTCGGCGGCAGACAACAGCTGGCCGGCCAGACGGCGGTTTTCATCCGAGATGGAATCCACGTCGGGAGCATCAAGAATGGCCAAGCCACGTGGGATTGCGTCATCTTGCAACAGGATGATGGAGTCGGTCAGCGCGGCGTCCGGCGTGGCACCAACCCGCGCCGCAGGAATATGTTGGTCTCGGTTGACTGCGGTTCCGGTGATGCGCCGCAGGCCGGGGAGGATCCTGTCGTTTTCCAGCCAGGCCCGGTCCAGCTCGTGGTGGAGGAGGATTGGTTGGCGGGTGGTGGGTCGAATGGCCCCGGCACGGGTGACAGGGTGTCCCACCAGGGCATTGACCAGTGTGGACTTCCCTGCTCCGGTTGAGCCGCCCACCACGGCCAACAGCGGTGCATCCAGGCTGCGGTATCGCGGCAGGATGTAGTCGTCGAGTTGTTCCACTGCGCTGCGCGCGTTTTCGCGTGCCTGGGCAACGCCTGCAATCTCAAGAGGCAGGATGCTTTCCGCAAGATTCGTTCGAACGCCGGTGAGCAGGTTGATGGCTTCCATGTCGGCTGGCACGGCCGAGAGTGGTGGAGAACCTAGGGGTTCAGAGCCATTGCTAGTAGTCACCACTACATCATGCCAAACACTTTGGATTTTTATTCGTAAGCTAGCCGAAGAATTCCAGGGACCTTGGGAAAACCCGTCTTAACGACAAATGGTCCCAAACCGAAGTTTGGAACCATTGTGCTGGTGACCCCAGCGGGATTCGAACCCGCGTTACCGCCGTGAGAGGGCAGCGTACTAGGCCGCTATACGATGGGGCCGCATAGCTGTAACGTTTTAGGACTGTTACCGTCCGATTCCAATGAATCGTGACCCCAGCGGGATTCGAACCCGCGTTACCGCCGTGAGAGGGCAGCGTACTAGGCCGCTATACGATGGGGCCGTATGCTCTGCGTGGGGACTTTCGTCCCCCACGCAGACCGGTCCTCGCTTTCGCGAAGACCGTGACGCTGGGGTACCAGGACTCGAACCTAGAATGTTGGTACCAGAAACCAGTGTGTTGCCAATTACACCATACCCCACAGCGTTGATTTGCTCTCCGGCTTTCTCTTCGAAAGCTTTCGTGCGCCTCAGCACGAGAAATAACTATACCGGCGGATCTGCGGAAAGTACAAATCGGGGGCCCACTAGGATCCTAACGGGCCAAAAACCCCGGGTTTCCGGTGATTATGGCGGCCAAAGAACCAAGATTTTGCAGGATTTCGGACGATCGGGTTTTGTGATCTGGCGCACGATCCAGCAGGATTCCCTGCAGTCCCGCGTCGATGGCACCCTGCACATCGTTGACCGGGTTGTCCCCAACGTAGAGGGTTGCGCCGCGGGCGGTGCCGAGCAACCGGCAACCTGCATGGAACGGCCGCGGATCCGGCTTCGGTGCCCCGGCGGTATCCGAGCCCACGAGAACTTCGATCCGCCCAAGCCCCGAAAGTTCCAATTTGCGGCGTTGGTAGTCTTCCACGTTATTGCTGACGGCCCCGTAGGGAATGGAAAGGGCGTCCAGGGCATCAAGGCAGTCGTGCACATCGGGGAATGGCGCCCACATGCCCTGAACCACGTCTTCGTAGCGTGCGCTCCAAACGCCAAGGGCTTCTGCCGGCGGGGCATCCAATCCGACAAGTCCATAGGCGCGCCGGATTCGTTCGGCGCGCTGGCCCAGGAATGTCAGTTCCCCGGCCATGTAGCGCTCATACGCCCCAGCACCGTCATCGGCATAGTCCCGCGCCGCATGCTCCCTCAGGCCTCCGGGAACGTCCTTGAAGTCTTCGGAGGTGAGGAAGTGAAATCCCTTGACTGCGGCGGCGTTGAGATCCACCAGCGTGTCGTCAATGTCAAAGAGAACGCCCTCAACCCGGGCCACGGAACGTGCACCGTGAATTGAGTTGAGGGCGCTGGTCGCGTTGTCCACGATTATCGCTTGCTCCTGCTTACCGGGTGGCCCGGAACGCGCGTACGCGGTTGAGTGAGGATTCCTTGCCCAGAATCACCATCGACTCAAACAGCGGAGGGGAGATCCGCTTGCCGGACACTGCAGTGCGAATGGGCCCAAATGCGTGGCGCGGCTTGATGCCCAGTCCTTCGACCAGGGAGGACTTCAAGACGTCCTGGATGGTCTCGGCGTCCCACTGCGTTGCTGCCTCGAGCGCGGCCAGGCCGGCGTCCAGGACTTCGGCGGTGTTCTCCGGCAGTCCCTTCAAGGCATCGGCGGCAGGCTCAATGGCCGAGTCCTCGGTGAAGAGGAATTCAAGCATGTCGGGCGCCTCGCCTAGCAGCGTGATCCGCTCCTGGACCAGCGGAGCGGCCTCGGTAAGGATCTCATGCTGGCGTTCCGTTAGCTCCTCCCCCACCAGGCCCTGGAACCTGAGGTAGGGAATCAGGCGTTCGCGGAAGTCAGCGGCATCCAGCATGCGCACGTGGGTGCCGTTGATGGCTTCTGCCTTCTTGATGTCAAAGCGTGCCGGGTTCGAGAGCACGTCGTGGACGTCGAAAGCCTCAATGAGCTGGTCCCGGGTGAAGATGTCTTCATCGGCGCTCAAGGACCAGCCAAGCAAGGACAGGTAGTTCAGCAGTCCCTCGGGTATGAAACCGCGATCCCGGTGCAGGAACAGGCTCGATTCCGGGTCGCGCTTCGAAAGTTTCTTATTCCCCTGGCCCATCACGTAGGGCAAGTGGCCAAAGAGAGGCATGTACTGGGCGACACCGATTTCAATCAAGGCGCGGTACAAGGCGATCTGGCGGGGGGTCGAGGAGAGGAGGTCCTCGCCGCGCAGCACGTGGGTAATGCCCATCAGCGCGTCGTCGACCGGGTTCACGAGAGTGTAGAGCGGCTGGCCGTTGGCGCGCACCACCACGAAGTCCGGGACGGAGCCGGCCTTGAAGGTGATTTCCCCGCGCACCAGGTCGGTGAAGGTCAGGTCTTCGTCCGGCATGCGCACGCGCAACACCGGCTCGCGGCCTTCGGCACGGTAGGCGGCAATCTGCTCTTCGCTGAGGTTACGGTCGAAGCCGTCATAGCCCAGCTTCGGGTCCCGTCCGGCAGCCTTGTGGCGATCTTCGACTTCCTCGGGGGTGGAGAAGGATTCGTAGACATGCCCGCCCGCACGGAGCTTGGCAATGACGTCCTGGTAGATGTCCCCGCGCTGGGACTGGCGGTATGGTTCGTGAGGACCGCCGACGTTGACACCCTCATCCCAGGTGATCCCGAGCCAGTCCAAGGCGTCCAGCAACTGGTGGTAGCTTTCCTCCGAGTCGCGCTTGGCGTCGGTGTCTTCGATGCGGAAAATCATTTTTCCGCCGGTGTGGCGCGCATAGGCCCAGTTGAACAGGGCGGTGCGAATCAGGCCTACGTGCGGTGTGCCGGTCGGAGACGGGCAGAAGCGTACGCGGACGGGGGTTTCATCGGTCACAGTGGGAATGAGGGATACATCAGTCATGATGTGACCATTCTATGTCCCCACACCTAGTCAACCCGCCAGCACAGTGCTGAAGCGCGCAGTCGGGGAGCTTAACTGCAGTTGGCCCCGGATACCGGGGCCAACTGCGTTGCAAGGGTCCAACCGGGAATTTAGCGGCGGAACGGATTGCTCAAGGTGCCGATTCCCTCGATCTCCACGTCCACGCGCTGTCCCTCGGTCACCAAACCGACGCCGGCCGGGGTACCGGTGAGTATGACGTCACCGGGTAGCAGGGTAAAGGCCTGGGACGCGTAGGCAATCAGGTCGTTGATACCCCAGACCATGTCGGAGGTGTTGCCGTCCTGGACGACGTTTCCATCGAGCCGGGTGATCAGCTGGGTGTCCTCGTGGTCCAGCTCGGTCTGGATCCATGGTCCCAGCGGGCATGAGCCATCCCAGCCCTTGGCACGTGCCCATTGTCCGTCTGTCCGCTGGGCATCGCGTGCGGTCAGGTCATTGGCGATGGTGTAGCCGAAGACCACGTCTTGGGCCTTTTCGGCGGGAACGTCCTTGCAGATTCTTCCGATGACAACCGCGAGCTCTCCCTCGTAGGAGATTTCCTCGGAGAAGGACGGCAAGGTGATCGGGTCACCCGAGCCGACAACGGAAGTGTTTGGCTTCAGGAACATCAGGGGTTCTGCTGGCACTTCGTTGCCAAGTTCGGCGGCATGGTCGGCGTAGGTACGACCGAAGCACACCACCTTGGAACGGGGAATGATGGGGGCGAGCAACCGGACATCCTCAAGCTTGTGCTTGACGCCGGTTGGCTTGATTCCTTGGAAGAAGGGGTCGCCGGAAATGACGATGACCTCGTCCTCTTCCACGACGCCGTACATGGGGTCACTGTCAACGACAAAACGAGCAATACGCATGGTTTATAGCTTAGTGGCTTCGTTGGAGTCGGGTGCGCGCTTCTGCTTCTGTCGCTTGACCACGTCTTCTTCGATTTGATCCTCGTCATGCTGGTCGGCAGGTTCGTCCTCGGGATAGCCGGTGGGATTGTTTGACTGCCACCGCCACATGTCCTCGACCATTTGCTCGAGGCCGCGTTCGGCCTTCCAGCCGATTTCCTCACGGGCCAACGTGGGATCGGCGTAGCTCGCCGCCACGTCACCTGGGCGGCGGTCCACGACCTCGTAGGGGATCTCCCGTTCAGAAGTTCGGGCGAATGCCTGGATGACCTCAAGCACCGAGGAGCCGTGTCCGGTGCCCAGGTTCCAGGCGTGCAATCCGCCATGCTCGTGGAGATATTCGAGAGCGGCGAGATGCCCGGCACCAAGATCCACAACATGGATGTAGTCTCGCACGCCTGTTCCGTCCGGCGTCGGGTAGTCTCCCCCGAATACGTTGACTCGCTCGCGAACGCCTACAGCCACCTGCGCAATGTACGGCATCAGGTTGTTGGGGATGCCTTGCGGATCCTCGCCTATCCGGCCGGATTCATGTGAACCCACCGGGTTGAAATAGCGAAGCTTCGCAATGGACCAACGCTGGTCCGAACCTGCAAGGTCATCAAGCATTCCTTCAATGTGAAGCTTGGTCCGGCCATACGGATTGGTGGCAGACAACGCCGTTGATTCAGTGATCGGCAGTTCGAGCGTTTCTCCGTAGACGGTGGCCGATGAGCTAAAGACCAATGTGCGAACGTCGTGGGCTTCCATGGCATCCAGCAGGTTGAGCGTGCCGGTGACGTTGTTGCGATAGTACTTCAGGGGTTCGGAAACGGACTCCCCCACTGCCTTGAGCCCGGCAAAATGGATGACGGCCTCCGGCCGTGCCGTTGCAAACACGTCCTTGAGTCGCGCTTCATCCAGCAGGTCACCTACGTGCAAGTGGGCGTTGTGACCCGTGAGTTCCCCTACCCGCCGCAAGGCCTCTGGCGAGGAATTGCTCAGGTTGTCGTAAACGTGGACCTCGTGGCCCTCTTCCAATAGAAGTAAGACCGTGTGGGAGCCGATATAGCCGGCGCCGCCGGTGACCAAAATGCGCATGAATCCATCCTATGGAGCTTGGCCCTGCTTCATCCGTCTAAAACCGCGATGGGGGTGGGATTCTTTTGGAATCCCACCCCCATCACCTGTACTTCGCGCCTACGCGAGCCGTTCCAGCCAGCCGTGGCGATCTGCGACGGTACCGGTTTGGATACCCAGCAATTCCTCGCGGAGGGCCATGGTCACTTCACCTGCAGGGGCATCCGGATCGCCGATGTGCTCCTCGCCGTTCTTCAGCACGCCAATCGGGGTGATGACCGCTGCAGTGCCGCAGGCAAAGACTTCCTGGATCTCCCCGCTGGCAATTCCTTCGCGCCATTCGCCCAGGGTGATCGTTCGTTCCTCGACCTCGAGCCCGCGGTCCTTGGCCAGTTGAATGATCGAGGAACGGGTGATGCCTTCAAGGATGGTACCGGTGAGGCGTGGGGTGACGAGCTTGCCACCCTTCATCACGAAGAAGACGTTCATGCCGCCGAGCTCTTCCACGGCTTCGTCGTTGAACGGGTCAAGGAAGAGAACCTGCTTGCAGCCGTTTTGTTCGGCTTCCAACTGTGCAATCAGCGATGCTGCGTAGTTGCCCCCGCATTTGGCCGCACCTGTGCCGCCGCGTCCAGCGCGTGCGTAGTTGTGCGAGACCCAGATGCCCACCGGCTTCAGTTCACCACCGAAGTAGTTGCCAGCCGGGGAAGCAATGACTCGATAGGAAACCTTGCGAGCCGCGCGAACGCCCAGGAAGGCTTCGGTGGCAATCATGAAGGGACGAAGGTAGAGCGCTTCACCGTCGCCACTGGGAACCCACTGGACGTCGGCCGTCACCAGGCGACGCAGCGATTCAACGAAGACTTCCTCATCAAGTTGCGGCAACGCCAACCTCGCTGCCGACCGATTCAGGCGGGCAGCATTTGCATGCGGACGGAAGCTCCAGACGCTTCCATCTTCGTGGCGGTATGCCTTCAGGCCCTCAAAGATTTCCTGGCCGTAGTGCAAGACGGAGGCTGCCGGATCCATGGCAATGGGGCCGTAGGGCTCGATGCGCGCGTTGCTCCAGGTGCCCTGCGGGCCTTCACCATCGGCCGACCAGTCGATGACTGCGGTGTGGTCAGTGAAGAAATCCCCAAAACCTGGGTTGGCCAAAATGTCGGCGCGTTCCTGATCGCTTTTCCGGTGAGTTGAGAGATCTTCAATGAATTCCATGATGCCGTCAGGCTTCCTCTTCGACAGGGTGTTGCGGTGGCAAGCCGACAACGGCTTGCCACCCTAGGATTTGGTTCCTAAATGAACCTAGTCACCAGCTTAAGCCAGTGCGGCAATGATTGCATCGCCGATCTCGGCAGTGGTCCGCGGATCGGTCATTTCATCGCGAGATGCGATATCACTTTCCACTGCCTCCTCGACCCGGCGGGCTGCTTCCGGAAGACCGACATGGTCGAGCAAAAGGGCAGCCGAGAGGATTGCTGCCGTCGGGTCCGCCTTTTGCTGGCCGGCAATGTCCGGGGCCGAACCGTGAACGGGTTCGAACATTGAGGGGGCAGTACGGTCCATGTTGATATTCCCGGATGCCGCCAGGCCGATGCCGCCCGTGATGGCGCCAGCCTGATCGGTGAGGATATCGCCAAAAAGATTGTCGGTGACGATAACGTCAAAGCGAGAGGGATTCGTGGTCATGAAAATGGTTGCGGCATCCACATGCAGGTAATCGTGGGTGACGTCCGGAAACTCGACGGCCACGGCCTCCACGGTCCGGCGCCATAGGTGACCGGCAAAAACCAGCACGTTGTGCTTGTGAACCAGGGTCACGTGCTTACGGGTACGTTCACTGGCACGACGGAAGGCGTCTCGGACAACTCGCTCGACGCCGTGGGCAGTGTTGATGGAAACCTCGGTGGCGATTTCGTGAGGGGTGCCGGCACGCAGCACACCGCCGTTGCCCACGTATGGCCCTTCGGTGCCCTCGCGGACAACAATGAAGTCGACTTCCCCGGGCTCAGCCAACGGGCTCGGCACTCCCGGGTACAGCTTGGCCGGGCGCAGGTTCACGAAGTGATCCAAGCTGAAGCGCAACTTCAGCAGCAGCTCGCGTTCAATCAGGCCCGAAGGAATGCGAGTATCGCCCGGGGCTGCACCCACAGCGCCAAACAGGATGGCGTCATGCTTGCGAAGCGCTGCAAGGGTTTCCTCCGGAAGGGTCTCCCCCGTATCCAGCCAGTGTTCGGCACCGAGCGTGTAGTTGGTCAGCACCAAATGCACGTCCGTGGTTTCCGTTGCCTTCTTCAGGACCTTTACGGCCTCGGCAATTACTTCAGGACCAATGCCATCACCTGGAATGACGGCAATATTCAAGGATTCGCTCATGACAAACGAGTTTATCGACTCGTATCACTATGTGAACAACCCGTCTCATATCGTGAACGCTCCGATGGGATTCGTCCAATCTCATGCCTGGGCATGATGTACGCCGCACTCCCACACCGTAGGCTATTTATGGAAGAAACCGCCCCGTTGCCACCGCAGGAATCAATGACGCCGCACCGCACCATAGACAAGTGGATTCGCGAGAATCCAAACAAGGTCGATCTCATTTTGGGACTCGGAATCTGGCTCGTATTCGGCCTCATTGCCGGCGTCAGTCTTGGTATTTCGGGAAACGGCTGGGCATTGGCCATCCTGGGAACGGTACAAACCCTTCCGCTGATCTGGCGCCGAAGACAACCAGGGCTCGCCGCGGGAATCATCGTCCTCGCGCATCTCATCCAGGTTGGCGTTGTGTTTCGTCGATTAGAAATAGGCCATTTCGGCGCTAAGAAGCAGGCCATTTCGGCACGGTTCCAGGCCATCTCGGCAGTCTCGATGGAACCCGTCCAAAATCGTCGCTTTACCCAAC